>JBOFFD010000250.1:0-6184 GCA_051648425.1 Planctomycetia bacterium | reverse complement strand
GCTTATGATAGGGGACACGAAAACGGACGAGCGGTTCCCCCAGACCGGTCTTGACGTAGGTTTGTGTTGCAAAGTAAAAGAGAAGGGGGCGGAGCGTCGCGGCCTTGAGTGGTGCGACGAACCGCCGCAGCCGTCGGATCGGAACAGACGGCGCCGTGTGGAGTAACCGCATGCAAGGCGGGCGAGGCGAGAGGGAACTCGATTGGTCGTCCGGGCGGCGTTGTCTACACTATTTTACAGAGTCGACTCGCGCGCCGTCGCGGAAGACCGCGTCGATCGACGCGGGAGCGACGGCATGACCGGCGGCCGCGAGCCGTTGGCCGAACTGCTGGCCTCTTGGACGGGGCTGGTGGACGAAGCGCTTGACCGTCGGCTGCAAGCGGCCGACGGTTGGCCCGATCGACTGCGGGAAGCGATGCGCTACAGCACGTTCGCGGGAGGGAAGCGGTTGCGGCCCCTCTTAGTCTTGTTGGCCGCCGACGCCTGCCTGGGGGCGCTCGACGCCGCGCTGCCGGCCGCCTGCGCCGTGGAAATGGTGCACACCTATTCGCTCATCCACGACGACCTGCCGGCGATGGACGACGACGACTTCCGTCGCGGTCTGCCGACCTGTCACAAGCAGTTCGACGAAGCGACGGCGATTCTCGCCGGCGACGCCCTGTTGACACTGGCCTTCGAGGCGCTGACCGACGTTCGGCCGTCGGCGGTCGGGTTGCAGTGCGTCCGCGTGCTTGCTGCCGCGTCCGGCTCGGTCGGTATGGTTGGCGGGCAGGTGGAAGACCTGCGGGCCGCCGAGGCGCCGGCGACGTTGGAACGACTGCAATCGGTGCATGAACGAAAGACGGGGCGGCTGTTGGCCGCCTCGCTGGAAATGGGCGCGCTGGCCGCCGGCGCGACCGACGCGCAACGCGACGCACTTCTGCACTACGGACGGAAGGTCGGCTTGGCGTTTCAAATCGCCGACGACCTTCTGGACGTCGTCGGCGACGCCGCCAAGCTGGGTAAGGGCGTGGGCAAAGACCACGCCGCGGGCAAGCTGACCTACCCGGGCTTGCTCGGAATCGATGAAAGCCGGCGCCAGGCCCGTGAACTGGTGCAAGCGGCCTGCGACCACCTGCGTCCGTTCGGACCGGCCGGCCGCCGACTGGCGCAGCTCGCCGACTACATCGTGGAAAGGGACCGTTGAGATGACCGCACTGCTGCCCCGCATCGCGTCCCCGCTCGACCTTCGGCCGTTGTCCGACGTCGAGATGGACCAACTCGCGGAAGAAATTCGGCAACGGCTTTGCGAAGTCCTCGGCGCTCGCTCGGCCCACTTCGCCAGCAACCTCGGCGTGGTCGAACTCTGCCTGGCCCTGCACGCCGAGTACGACTTCCGCACCGATCGGCTCATTTGGGACACCGGCCACCAGATTTATCCCCACAAGATCATCACCGGCCGGGCCGACGAAATTCTGTCCATCCGCAGCCGGGGCGGCCTCATGGGCTTCCCCAACCCCGCCGAAAGCCCCTACGACCTGTTCATGACCGGCCACGCCGGCAGCAGCCTCTCCACCGTGCTGGGCCTGAAGTCGGGCGACGACCTCTTGGGCCAACCGAATCGCAAGTCGGTCGCGGTCATCGGCGACGGCGCCTTTCCGTCGGGCGTCGTCTTCGAGGCGATGAACAACGCCGCCGGCCTCGAAAAAGACATGCTCGTCGTCCTCAACGACAACAAGATGTCGATCTGCCCGCGCGTCGGCGGTCTCAACCGCGCGTTGGACAAGGCCCGCATGACCGAGACCTTCCACGACGTCAAGCGTCGACTCGACGACTTCGTCCACGGCCTGCCCCTAGTTTCCGGCTCCGCCGAACCGCTGTGGAACGGCCTCAAGGATCTGGTGAAGGCCAACTTCTTCGGCGGCATGCTCTTCGAGGAAATGGGCTTCCACTACGTCGGCCCGATCGACGGCCACGACCTGCCCCGCCTGCGCGACTACGTCCGTCGGGCCAAGGAGCATAAAGGCCCGGTCCTGCTGCACGTGCTCACGGAAAAAGGCTACGGCGTCGAGTGCGCCCGCCAGAACCCGGTTTTGTTTCACGCGCCGCCGGTTTTCGAGAAGATCGAGAACGGCGTTGTTTCACTGAAGCCGACCCGCGGCGAAGCGTACACGAGCCTCGTCAGCGACGCCGTCCACAAGGCGCTGGCCGAGAATCCGAAGGCCGCCGTCATCACCGCCGCCATGTGCCAGGGGAACAAGCTCGAAAAGGTGCGCACCGACTTCCCCGAACAGTTCTTCGACGTCGGCATCTGCGAGGCGCACGCCGTCGCCTTCGCCGCCGGCATGGCCAAGGCCGGCGGCCGACCGATCATCTCCATCTATTCCACGTTCCTGCAACGCGCGTTCGACCATATCTTTCAGGAAGTGGCCCTACAGAACCTCCCGGTCGTCTTCTGCCTCGACCGCGCCGGCTTCACCGGCCCCGACGGCCCCACGCACCACGGCAACTACGATGTGCCGTACATGCGCATCTTCCCGAACATGGTCGTCATGGCCCCCGGCGACGAACTCGACGTCGAACCGATGCTGAAGTTCGCCATGAATCACGACGCGCCGACCTCGCTCCGCTATCCGAAGGCGACTCCCGAACGGATCGACCGCACCCCCACCCCCATCGAACTCGGCCAGGCCGAGGTTGTCGAGTGGGGCGCCGACGGTTGCTTCGTCGCTTTCGGCTCGCTGCTCACCGAATGCGCCAAGGCCGCCGCGGTGCTGCGCGACCGGGGCTACGACGTCGGGTTGGTCAACGCCCGCTTCGCCAAACCGCTCGACAAGACCACGCTGCTGAAGGCGGTCGAAGAGTGTCCATTCGTCGTCACCGTCGAGGAAGGCTGCCTTCATGGCGGCTTCGGTTCGGCGCTGTTGGAAGCGGCGAACGAAGCCGGCGTAGCGACCGACAATATCATCCGCTGCGGCGTGCCCGACTACTTCGTGCTGCACGCCGAGCGCAAGGAACAGCTCGCGGAAGTCGGCCTCGACGCCGACAGCCTGGTCGAAGTGGCGCTGCGGGCGATCGAAAAGTTCGACGTCGCCGGCTCCACGCCCGCGCTGGCCGACGGTAAACGGGTCGGCTGACCGGGGGTCGGGAACCGCTTCCATGATGAAACCGGCCGTCCTTTTGCTGGCTCTGGCGACGATGCTTGCACCCGCCGAAACGGCCGCCGCCGCCGCCGCCGACCCCCGCATCGTCGCCCCGCAACCGTGGCAGGTGGTGCAGCGCGTCGGCTACGACCCCCGCCGGGCTTGGGTGAACCAACCGGGCGGACCGGCCCTCGGCCACGCCGATGTCGCCGTCCGCGCGATTCCGCCCGCGGCAGGTTGGTCGACCGTCGAGACCCGCGTCGTCGCCCTTCGTCCCGACGACGAAAAGAAACCCGTCGTCGATTGGTCGCCCGCCAAACTCAACCGCGACAAGGGGCGGGTCGCATTCATCGTCCGAACCCCGGCCGGCGGCTGGTATCGCCTTGAAGTGCGCTTTCAGGAAGGCGCGACGACTGTGGGGACCGCCGCCGTCGAGCCGTTCGGCGTCGGCGAATTGTTCATCATCGCCGGCCAATCGTACGCCACCAACTGCAACGACGAACGGCTCACGCCCGCCGACCCCGACCGCCGAGCGGTCGCCTACGACGCGGCGGCGAAGTCGTGGCGGCCGGCCGTCGACCCGCAACCCGCCCCCGACGGCAGCGACGGCGGTTCCATCTGGCCTCCCTTCGCCGATCTGCTGGTTCCCGCCCTCGGCGTCCCGATCGGTTTCGTCAACGTCGCCTGGGGCGGCGCCTCTTCGGAACAATGGCTGTCCGGCGGCCAACTGCACGCCCGGCTCGTCGACGCCGGCAAGGCCGTCGGCCCGGTCCACGCGGTGCTTTGGCAGCAAGGCGAATCCGACGTCATCGCTAAGACGTCGACCGAGAAGTACGTCGAAAACATCGCGGCCGTCCGCGCGGCCGCCGAGAACGCATGGGGCCGATCGCCGCCCTGGCTGTTGGCGAAGTCGACCCTGCACCCGACGGTCTACGTCGATCCGGAAGGCGAGGCCCGCATCCGCAACGGCATCGACGTTCTCTGCGCCAAACCCGGCTTCCGACCCGGCCCCGACACCGACATGTTAGGCGGTCTCCACCGCGGCGGACCCACCACGCGCCGCCACTTCAGCGGCCCCGGCCAACGCGCCGCCGCCGCCCTCTGGTTCGCCGAAGTCTGGAAGTTGCTCAACCAACCGCCCGAATGACCGCCGCCCGCCTAAGTTCGGTTTCCCGCACTCAGAACAGACGTCGAACTCTTACATCTCAAGAATCGGACGCTCGGCCTCGGAAGAAGCCTGAATCTTTCGGGCCGGCGTACTTGATGTGCAGCGCGGGCGACTCCATCGGCTTGCCGCCCTCCGCCAGCGACCGCATCGCGAAATCGAGCGCCGTCGACGTCAGCAGCGTCCGTTCGACCGGGTAGGGGCTGACGCCCGTCGCGAACAGTTTTTCGATGTTGTACACCAGCGGATCGAAAAACCGCGCCCCCGGCGGCGCCGGCAGCAGGAACAGCGTGGAAACGACTTCCGAGCGCCCCGCGACCGTCGCCGCGAAACCGAATTCACTCACTTGTTCCTTGAGATTCAGCGCTGCCGCTTTGGTACCGTCCAAGTAGTCGACGAGGATGCAGACCGGCTCGCGGACGTTAAATCGAACGTCGCCGATGTTGCGCGACGGGCAGCGCGCCAGCGCGGCGTCCATCAGCTTCAGCGAGAAGCGCCCGGCGTCGGCGGCGGCCCACACCGCCGGTCCGCGCAGCGTCGTCACCGACCGAATCCCCGTCTCACCGCCCCTGCGCCGTTCCAGCATCACTTGCAGCGTTTCCAACCCGTGGAAGCCGTACCGTTCGATTTCCCCGGGATGGACCACCACCGCTTCGGTGAACGGCGTGCCCGGTTCCGGTTCAATCTCCGGCCGGCGCCACGTCACCGGCAGCGACGACCCCGCCATCAGACCGAAATTCAGCTCCCGCGAGGCCTTCACCATCTCGGCCGCCAATTCGTAGTCGTATGAAAGATGTTTGTCGACGAAGATCGGCGCCGTCTTACCCGTACGGCGGTAGAATTCGACCACCTCCATGAACAGCTTGTGCCGGGGGTACAACTGCTGACCAATGGCGTTGTTCGGATAGTCGCCGTGTTCCGCGATCAGCAGCACGCCGTCGACGTCCAACGTCGACCCGCCCAACGCCTCGGCCACCGTCGGACTCAGAGTAATTCCTTTTCGCTTGGCGTAGGCTTTCCCCAAGTCGTTGGGCGGCGTCTGGTCGAGGTACATGCGGACGACGGTCGGCGTCGGCTGGTGGTGCACGCCTTCAATTGAATAGCCGTCGACGAACCGTTCCGTGATGTGATAGGCGTGCGACCGGAAATAGTGGACGCTGGCGAGCGACGCCAGGCGCTTCGCCGGCGGGCGCGGTTCGGCGGCGACGACGGCCGCCCCCGCGCCGGCGGCCAGGAACGCGCGGCGCGACGTGTTGAAGGGCTTCGGCATCCGTTGCGGTCTCCGCTGGAAAGGATTCGTCGGCGGGTGTCAATAGGTAGGCAGTGAATCGGATTGTCCCCACGGCATGGGGAAGGTCGGGGGCGTCGGCCGCACGTCTTTCCGTTTCGGTCGTTCGGTGCGCTGCCATTCATCGACGAATTCACACAGCCGGCGCACCGCTTCGTCGAACGCCACCTTCCCTTTCTCGGCCGTCGCCAGTTCGGCGTCGCCTAAGACGCCCGTCTCCGAATAACTCGACGTCCAACTGGTGACGTTCATCGGGCCGGCGGAAAACAGATCGACGTAGCGGTACTTCGAGTTCGCTTCGTTGAACGAAATGACGCCCGACTTGATCTTATCCTTCCGCACGTCCTCCGGCGCCAGGTGCAGATACATGCTGGTTTCCAGTTCGCAGGCGTGGGCGCAGCCGCCGGGGAATTTGCTTTCCCGCCACCGCGGCAGAAACGTCGGGTCGACGGTCAGCAGACTCCACCAGCCGCCGAACGCGCACTCGGCGTCGGTTTCGACGTTGCACCGTCGGGCGGCCAAGTCTAAGTTCGGCATGTTCGAGCCGTGGCCGTTGAGAAGCAGGATCTTTTTGAAGCCGTGGTACGCCAGGCTTTTGGCGACGTCGAG
>JBOFFD010000249.1:0-1969 GCA_051648425.1 Planctomycetia bacterium | reverse complement strand
CGCCGAGTTCCACGCCCTGTTGCTCTTCCTGCAGGGGTCGCTCTTCGGCGTTTTCGTCTCGTTCGACCTGCTCTCGTTCTACGTCTTCTTCGAGCTGACCCTGCTGCCGCTGCTCTTTCTCATCGGCGGCTGGGGCGGCACGCAGCGCGAGTTCGCCGTCCGCAAGTTCTTCATCTACACCCTGGCCGGCAGCCTGGTCGGCCTCGTCGGCCTCTTGACGCTGGTCGTCGCGGTCCACGCCCGTCACCCCGAAATGGCGACGGCGTCCATCCCACAGCTCGCCGAGATCATGCGGGCCGAGCTGAACGCCGCCGCCGTCCCCGGCGCGCCGTTCGTCGAAGGCGACGACGCCCGCGCCTACTGGACCTCGGTGCAAACCTTCGCCTTCGCCTGCCTCTTCCTGGCGTTCGCCGTCAAGCTGCCGATGCTGCCGTTCCACACCTGGGTTCCGCTGACGTACGTCAGTTCACCGTATCCGGTCACGGTCGTCCTGGCGACGACGTTGTCGAAGCTGGGGGCGTACGGCTTCGTTCGGCTCTGTCTGCCGCTCACGCCGCTCGGATGTGAAACCTACGCGCTGCCGTTCCTCGGCGCGTTGTCGGCGGCGGCGGTCGTCTATGGCGGCTTCTGCGCCTTGGCGCAGACCGACGTCAAACGGCTCTTCGCGTACAGCAGCATCAGCCACCTCGGCTTCTGCACCCTCGGCTTCTTCGCCCTCAACGTCGAAGGAATCGGCGGCGGCGTGCTGCAGATGTTCAGCCACGGCCTGTCGGTCGGCGGCCTGTTCCTGGTGCTCGGGATGCTTCACGAACGGTTCCGAACCCAGCAAATGAGCGAATTCGGCGGCGTCACCTCGCGGCTGCCGCTGTTGGGCGGCTTCATGTTGTTCTTCTGCCTCTCAAGCCTGGCGCTGCCCCTCCTCAACGGCTTCGTCGGCGAAGTCACGACGCTGGCCGGCATGTTCCGGGTTCGGCCGATGATCGCGGCCGTCGCGGGCTTGGGGATGATCCTCACCGCGTGGTATCTGCTCCACATGATTCAGAAGGTCTTCCACGGCCCGCTGCATCTGCCCAAGCACGACGGCGAACTGCGCGACCTGTCGCCCCGCGAGGTCGGCGTGCTGCTGCCCGTCGCCCTCGCCTGCGTGATCGTCGGCGTGACGCCCAACCTGGTGCTCGACACCATTCGGCCGGAAGTCCATTCCCTTGCTTCGCTGTTCGACCCGAACCGGGCGAACCCGGCGGTCGCCGTCGAAACGGCGGCTACGAATCTCGCGGCGCCGGCGGCGCTGGTCCAAAACACCCTTCGGGAGTCTCGTTGATGCCAGTCGCCACGACCGCCGGTCTGCTGTCGTCGTTCTACCTCATTCTGCCGGAAGCGGCGCTCGTCGCCGCCGCCTGCATCCTGCTGGTCGGGGCGACCTTCGTCCCGGACGAGCGGCAGGGAGCCGCAGAGTACGAAGGCGTCTGGCCGGCGCTGGCGTTCTTCGGCATCCTCGCCGCCGGCGTCTTTTGGCTGGTGGGTGAAACCGCCGTCGGGCCGGTCGGCGCCCTGCCGTTCCGCAACGATTCCTTCACCTGGTTCATCCGCGGGTCGTCGCTGGCGGTGGGGTTGGTGCTGGTGCTCTTGGCGTGGAACCAAGCGACCGGGGCGAAGGCGCCGGAGTTTTTCGCCTGCCTGTTGGTGCTCGTCGCCGGGACGAACCTGACGGCCGCCGCCAACGACTTCGTCCACCTGTTCCTCGCCCTCGAACTGGTCAGCATCCCGACCTACTTCTTCCTCTACCTGTCGCGCGGCGACCGGTCGGGCCAAGAGGCGGTCATCAAGTACTTCCTGCTCAGCGTCTTCTCGTCGGCGATCTTCCTGTACGGCGTGTCGCTGCTGTACGGCGTGGCGGGGACGACGAACTTCGTCCAGGCCGAGTGGACGCTGTCGCAACTGACCAAGCCGGCGGTGCAGCCGCTGCTGC
>JBOFFD010000248.1:0-5116 GCA_051648425.1 Planctomycetia bacterium | reverse complement strand
CCCCCCCCCACCCCGGCTAAAGGTCGGGGCGTCCGACGGCAACGCCCTGCTATTTCGTGAGCGATTCCCGCTTCATCTCGGCGACGGCCGGCGGCTTGTAGGTGTTGTTCAACAACCACAGCAGCGCGCCGCCGGTGGCGACCCCCGCCCCCAGCAGCACCATGTCGGCATATGCCTTCGGGCTGAGGAACCAGCCCACCACCCCCACGACCGCCACCGCCGCGAACACGATGGTCCGCTTCCGCTGTTCGGCCTCGGCCAGCGGACCGCCCGGTTTCAGGGTCCACAACGGCCCCAGCCGTTCGCGCAGCGACTGCACCGCCCGCTCGGCATCCGCACTGCTGGCGTAGCGCACCCGCCGCCGATCGGTGCCCGCCCCGCCGAAGTATTCCAGCGTGACGGCCGCCCCGTCGAGATCAATCAGAAGATGCTGCAGGCTCGGATACGGGATCATTCTTCCCAGACTTTGCACCTCCGTCAGCGGAACCGCGCCGCCGGCGGCCTGCTCGCCGAGCAATTGGCACAGTTCCGGATCGACGCGGGCCAGCAGCACCCCTTCGTCGGTGAGCAAAAAGAGATTGTCTCCGGCGGACTTTGGATTCGCCCACAGCTCCGCGGGACGGGTCTCGACGATGTCGGCCGTTTGCAGTTTGTTTTCGCCGGGCAGCATGCGTCTCGCTCCTCTTCGTTCGCGCGGGCCGACCGCTGGTGTACGCGATCGACGGCGGCGCGTCCGTTCCTCATAGCCCGCCGCGCGAGCAAGGGATTCCTGTTCCCAGCGCGGGGACCAGGCGAAACCCAAGTCTCCTTCGCTCGCGCGGCGGGCCAGTCGACCGACTTGACCCCGTCGACGTTACGGAGAGGAATCCCTTGCTCGCGCGGCGGGCTATGAGGCGGCGCGGCCGGCGGCGGGGGCGATGACGGCCTCTTCGCTCAGCTCGTCGCGGGGAATCTCGGCCGCCAGGCGGCCTTCGTGCAGCACCAGCACGCGATCGGCGAGCGCCAACACTTCCTGCAGCTCGCTGCTGACGAACAGCACCGCCGCCCCCCGCGCCGCCGCCTCTTCCATCTTCCGGTAGATTTCCTCTTTCGCCGCCACGTCGACCCCGCGCGTCGGCTCGTCCAAAAGCAGCACCGTCGGCTTCAGTTCCAGCCACTTCGCCAAGACCGTCTTCTGCTGGTTGCCGCCCGACAGCGTGCCGACGACGGTGGAAGTCTTCGGCGTCTTGATGCGCAGTTCCTTCACCATGGCGGCGGCGGCCGACCGTTCGCGCGCCAACGGCAGGAAAAGCCCGGCGACGCGATGCCGCCACAGCCCCGGCATGCTGATGTTCCGCGCGACCGACATCGCCAGAAAAAGGCCCTGCTGCTTGCGGTCTTCGGGCGCCAGCGCGAGCCCGGCCGCGACGGCGTGGTACGGCCGCCGCACCCGTACCGGCACGCCGTCGACCTTCACCGTTCCCGACAGCGCCGGCGTCACGCCGAAAAGCGCTTCCAGCAGTTCCGTCCGACCAGCGCCGACCAAGCCCGCCACGCCGACGATTTCACCGCGGCGCACCTGGAACGAGACCTTCCGTTCGGGGTAGGCGCGAGTGACGAGGTTTTCGACTTCCAACGCGACGGCGCCGGGCGTCGACGGACCGCGCCGGTACCTCGCCGAGGCGTCGCGGCCGACCATCAGCGACACCATCCGGTCTTCGTCGATCGCGTCTCGCGGAAGTTCGCCGGCGTTTCGGCCGTCGCGCAGGGCGACGACGCGGTCGGCCACGCGCTTCACTTCGCCCAGCCGGTGCGAGATGTAAAGAATGCTGACGCCCCGCGCCTTCAGTTGGTCGATCACCTCGAAAAGCTTGTCGGTTTCGTGCTGCGACAAGCTGGAAGTCGGTTCGTCCATGATGAGGACGCGGGCCTTCACCGCCAGCGCCTTGGCGATTTCGACCATTTGACGCCGACCGATCGACAGCGTGCCCACCAGTGCGCGCGGCGGAGTGTCCAAGCCGACCTGCTTCATCAGCTCGGCGGCGTCGGCGCGAAGTTTTCGTCGGTCGATGAAGCCGAAGCGATGCGGCTCGCGGCCGAGGAAGATGTTGGCGGCGCAATCGAGGTTGTCGGCCAGGTTCAGTTCCTGGTGGATGAGCGCGACGCCGTGATACTGCGCCTCGCGCACGCTTCCGAAGCGCACCGGCTTGCCGTCCAGCGTCACCGCGCCGGCGTCGGGCGTTTCAACGCCGGCGAGGATCTTCATGAGAGTGCTCTTGCCGGCGCCGTTCTCGCCGACGACCGCCAGCGTCTCGCCCCGCTCCAGCCGCAGCGAAACGCCGTCCAGGGCGACGACGCCCGGGAAGCGTTTCGACAAACCCTCGACGCGAAGCAGCGGGTCGGGTGCCATGAGGGCGTCAGTCCTTTTTGACGGCGGCCGGCTCGGCTTCGGCCTCGGCCTTCGGTACGGCCTTCGCTTCGGTCGCCTCCGCCGACTTCGGGGCGTCGCCGGTCAGCTTTCGCAACTGGGCGCGGAACGGCTCGACGTTCGCCTTGGTGATGGCTTGGGCGGGGATGTCGATGATCTTGCCTTCGGGGATGCCGGCGTCCTCGCCCCGCGCCAGCGCGGCCAGCATCTTCACCGAGGCGTAACCGTACTGGTACGGGTTCTGCACGACCGTGCCGTGGACGTCGCCGTCGATGATACCCTGCAGGGTTTCCGCGTCCTCGTCGAAGCCGACGATCTTGATCTTCTTCGCCTTGCCCGCCTCGCGGACCGCTTCCAGGCATTTCGGCGGGTTGTACGCGAAGAGGCCGACCATGCACGCTAGGTTGGGGTAGCGGGTGATGGCGTCCTGCGGCAACGCCTTCGCCTTGGCGAAGTCGAACTGGTCGGTGCGGGTGTCAAGGATGGTGTACTTGCCTTCGGTCAACTCTTTGCCCGGTTCGTCGTAACGGGTGCGGTCGGGGGCGCGGCCCAGCACTTCGTCGATGCACCCCTGGCGGCGCAGGCGGGCGTTCTCTTGACCTAGTCGGCCGACGAACAACATGATGCCGCCGCCGTCGGGCAGCGATTCCTTCACGAGCCGGCCTACCATTCGGCCGGCTTCATAGTTGTCCATGCCGATGTAGCACAGCCGTTTGCTGGCGGGGGCGTCGGAATCGTGGGTGATGAGGCGGGTGTTCGCCGCGATTTCATTGAGCAGGTCGCCCTGGTTCGCCGGGTCGATCGGGCTGACGGCCATGCCGTCCACGCCCCCGGCCAACAGTTCCTGCACCATGCGCTGCTGGTCGATCACGCCGTTGGGGGGCATGCGCACTTCGACCTTCGCGTTGAACTCCTTGCCGGCGTCTACGGCGCCCTTGGCGGCGATCACCCAGAACGACGCGATGCCGTTGGTGACGTACGCCACTCGCGGCGTGGCGCCGGCTTTTCTCGCGTCGCCCGCCGCTTCGCCGCCGCCGCCGACCTTCTTCGCGCTGGTGGCGTCGCCGCAGCCGACGAACCCCAACGCGGCCGCGCCGAAAACCATCAACCCAAACAGGCCCGCGCGACGAGCGCTCCCACGGAAGGTTCCGCCCACGAAACACCTCGATCCGCCAGTGAATGTACCGCTGTCCGCCTGCCCTGTTCTATGGAGAAGAAATCCCGCGCGAAGCGGCGGCGGCGAAGAATCCGAAAGGCTTAATGTACCGTGTGGCCGCCGGTGACGGAGATCGTCTGGCCGGTCACGAACGCCGCCTCGCGCGACGCGAAGTAGAGCGCCGCGCCGACGACGTCGTCGGGCGTTCCCCACCGGCCGGCGGGCACGGTCGCCAGGTAGGCGTCCTTGGCGTCCCGCGGGTCGTTTTCGTGGCGCTCGACCGGTATCCATCCCGGCGCCACCATGTTGACGGTCACGCCGAACGGCGCCAGTTCCCGAGCGAGGGCGCGCGAGAACCCGGTCTGCGCCCCCTTGGCCGCCACGTACGCGGTGAACGGCGCCACGCCCAACTGAAACACTTCGCTGGTGATGTTGACGATCCGCCCCCACCGCCGGTCTTTCATTCCCGGCAGGCAGGCGCGGGTAAGCAGGTACGGGCTTTTCAGAAAGTAGTCGATCATCTCCTGGTAGAACGACCACTCGTATTCCTCGATCGGCTTCTGCGGCTGGGCCGGGGTGGCGTTCAACACCAAGACGTCGACCGGACCGAGGGCGTCGGTGATCTCGTCGCACAAGCGGCGGACGTCGGCTTCGTCGACCACGCTGCCGCGGAACAGGCCGCACGGCCCGCCGACCGCCTGCAACTCGGCGAAGGCCGCCGCCGCCCGCGCCGTATTGTTGGCGTAGTTCATCGCCACCTTGTAGCCGGCGCGGGCGAATCCCACGGCCGTCGCTTTGCCCAAACCGGTCGAACTGCCGGTGACGAGCACCGTCCGCCCGGCGTTCGTTTTCTGGTCGTCGTTGGAAGTCACGTTCGCTGCTTTCTCCGGCGCGTGGGCCATATTTTTTCCACCAATCCACTTGACGAACCCGGTTGCAACGAAGTACAACTAGTATAAGGTTGTTTTACTTCTTACCGGAAGGATTCACGACAATGCGACGCCGGCATGGATTCACCTTGATCGAACTCTTGGTGGTCATCGCGATCATCGGCGTCCTCGTCGCGTTGCTGCTGCCCGCGATCCAGCAGGCGCGGGAGGCGGCCCGCCGCAGCCAGTGCGCCAACAACCTGAAGCAGATCGGCTTGGCGCTGCACAGCTACCATGATTCCTACAACACCTTGCCGTCGGGGTACGTTTCCGCGCACGACAACTACCCTGTCGGCGACCCCGCGACGGAAGACCTCGGCCCCGGTTGGGGGTGGGCGTCGGTTCTGCTGCCCGCGCTCGACCAGGCCGCCCTTTTCGATTCCATCAACTTCGACCTCGGCATCGAAACCGACGACAACTCCACCTGCCGGCGACGGTTCGTCGACGGCCATCTCTGCCCGTCGGACCCCTACTCACGCACCGTTTTTTCGGTGTTCGAGCAGGACGGAACCACCGTCGTGACGGACGTGGCCGGGGCCAACTACGTCGGCGTCTTCGGGTTGGGCGAAGTGGAAGACAACCTGGACGACGGCGCGGGGGCTTTCTTCCGCGACAGCAGCGTAA
>JBOFFD010000247.1:0-1876 GCA_051648425.1 Planctomycetia bacterium | reverse complement strand
CAGTTCATCGACGCCGCCGCCGCCTTCGACGACGTCGTCGCCCTTGCCGGCGTCCACGAAGGTCGGCAGCGTGACGATTCGGCTTGTGCGGTTGAGTTCGACCCGGTCGTCGCCCTCCCGCGCCATCACGCGAATGCTCTCGACGGAGGTGAAGACGCCGACCCGCCGGCCGCCCGCGGTCACCGTCAGTTCGGAGCCGTCCTGGCGAATGACGATCACGTCGTCGCCGGCGGTGCCGCGCACGGTGAGGAGACCGTCGGCGAGATTGGCCGTGACGGCCGGCACGCAGCGGTCTTCCAAGGCCTGAAGGCCGAAAACGGCGCTTGAGACCGCGGGGTTCGTCGGGGCGGCGGGCGTGCGTCCTTGCTGGTGAACCGTGGCCATCCGTGAAATCCTCTAGGCGGTTGCCTTCCCAACGACGCACAGGGCGCCGATCGACTCCGACGACCCGTCGTCGGCGTTCACGGATCGGCGACGATCCGGGACGCGACGAAACGAGTCGCTAGTTCACCTTGTCGACCGCGACGCGCGCTGATGATAGCGGCATTTCCGTAGAAAAGCGGACGGCGGGGGGAAGATTGAACCGACGGCGCCGATTGAATCGGTTCGACGCCGTCGGCCGGCCGTTTATCCGAAGTTCGAGAAGAACTGGTCGACGAAGACGATCTTCTGTTGGAAGTCGCGGCCGCTGCCGTTGTTGACGCCTTCTTGACCCGACGCGCGGAAGATCTGGAAGTACGACTCCCACACCGACGACCAGTCTTCAAACGGGTTGGTCCGACCATAGAACTTGTCGTCCGGTCCCAGGATCGGGGCGAACGTCGCGCTTTGCAGGTAGAACCACCGCTCGTCTTCGGACTGGAAGAAGTTCCGCGAGTCGACCGGCTCCGTCTGCGTCCAGCCGCTGAGTTCCAGGAAGTTGTCGAACCGGGCGTTGCCCATTTCTTCGGGGTCGTCCCAGTTGTGGCCCATTTCGTGGACCATCGTGTCGACCGCGATGGACGGACCCTCGGCGAACGACTCGCTGAAGAACCGCAGGGTGCCGTTTTCGTCGTTCTGGGCGAACGTCCCGTCGCCGCTGGCGTTTTCGCGGATGTAGGTCATGTCCACGCCGTTCGACCGGCGCAGGATTTCGATGTCGCCGGTGCGGCGCAGCAACAGTTCCAGGCCTTGGTCCATCAACTCGACTTCGGCGTCGGTCCAGGCGCCTCGGCCGTCGCGGAAGTTGAGCCGGGCGTCGTCGGACCGGTTGTCGTCGCGGGTCGCGTCTTCGATTGCAAGCAGGAAGCGGTCTTGGCCGCCGCCGCCCGTGACGAGGTCGCGGTCGTCGTCGAAGCCGCCCATCAGGCCGTCGTTGCCGCCGTCGCCGAAGAGTTGGTCGCGGCCGGCGCCGCCGCGAACGGCGTCGTCGCCCTCGCCGCCGAACACGCGGTCGTCGCCGGAGCCGCCGCTGACGCGGTCGTTGCCGAGGCCGCCTTGCACCGAGTCGTTGCCCGCATCGCCCGAAAGGGTGTCGGTGTCGTTGCCGCCGATGACGACGTCGTTGCCGCCCCCGGCGAAGACCCACGACCGTAGCGCTACGGGCGACCCGGCGCGGTTGAGAATGACGGTGTCGTTGCCGCCCAGCGCTCGGACCCGAACCCGCGAAACGGCGTCGGTCGAAAACCGTCCGACGGTTCGGCCGTCGGCGACGACTCGCAGCGTTTGATTGCTATGGCGGACTTCGATCCGCTCGCTGCCGTTCGACCCGCGGACGTCCAGAATGTTGCCGGTCACTCCGGCGGTGACGGCGGGCACCGAACGGTCTTCCAAGGAGTCGAACGCGGTCGTTCGGAAGTCGCGGACCCGTTCCGAAGAACGAGGCGTCGAACGATCG
>JBOFFD010000246.1:0-9162 GCA_051648425.1 Planctomycetia bacterium | reverse complement strand
GCCGGTCCCCCACGCCCGACGACCTTCCTTTTCACGGAGTCGGTGGTTCGCATGAGCAAGTTGGACGTCGAACAGGTCAAGATCGACAGCAAATACTTGCTCGGTCACCTCCCCGAATCCCTCGCCGACGCCTCCACCGACGGCGTTGACGAAGCCGCCTACCAACTGCTCAAGTTCCACGGCATCTACCAACAGGAAGAACGCGACTCCCGCAAGGACCGCAAGAAGCAGAACCTCGACCCCATCTGCTTCTTCATGGTCCGCAGCAAGCTGCCCGGCGGTAAGATGACCGCCGCCCAGTACCTCGCGCACGACGAACTCGCCGACGTCTACGGCAATAAGACGATCCGCCTCACCACCCGCCAGGGAATTCAGTTCCACGGCATCTTCAAGCGAGATCTCAAAAAGCACATCCGCGGACTGAACGACGTGCTGGTCAGTACGCTCGCCGCCTGCGGCGACGTCAACCGCAACACCATGAGCTGCCCCGCGCCGATCCGCTCGAACACCGTGCGCGATCAAATGCAGCAGATGTGCGACCTGCTCAACGACCACCTCTGCCCGCGCACCAACTCCTATTACGAGTTGTGGCTGAACGGCGAGAAGGTGAAGACCCTCGGCCCCGGCGCCGACGAAGTCGTCGAGCCGTTGTACGGCAAAACCTATCTGCCGCGCAAGTTCAAGACCGCCGTCGCCCTGCCCGAAGACAACTGCGTCGACGTCCTCTCGAACGACCTCGGCCTCGTCGCCAAGCACGACGGCAAGTCGCTCGACGGCTTCAACATCTTCGTCGGCGGCGGCATGGGGATGACCAACAGCCGGGCCGACACTCATCCGCGCATCGCAACCCCATTGTGCTACGCCCCCTGGGACCAAACGATCGCCGTTTCGGAGGCGGTCGTCAAAGTTCAGCGCGACTTCGGCAACCGCGAAGACCGCAAGCTCGCCCGCATGAAGTACCTCATCGAAAAGTTGGGGATGGACCAGTTCCGCGCGAAGGTTCAGGAATACTACGGCAAGCCGCTCATGCCGTGGACCGGCGAAACCGTCGTGGGGTATGACGACCACCTCGGTTGGCACGAACAGGGCGACGGCAAGCTGTGGGTCGGCGTTCACATCGTCTGCGGCCGAATCAAAGACGACGAATCGTCGACGCTGAAGACCGGCCTTAAAGAAATCATCTCGAAGTACCAACCGGCGCTGCGCGTCACCGCCCAACAGAATCTCCTCATCTGCGACATTCCGCCGTCGCAGAAACTCGAAATCGATCAGTTGCTGGCGAAGCATAAAATCAAGCCGGTCGAAACGCTGCCGGTGTTCGTCCGCAACGCGCTCGCCTGCGTCGCCACTCCCACCTGCGGTTTGGCTGTTGCCGAGAGTGAACGGGTGTTGCCCGCCGTCAGCGCCGCGATTCATGCGGAACTGGCCCGACACGCGCTCGACAAAGACGACATCATCTTGCACATGACCGGTTGCCCGAACGGCTGCGCTCGGCCGTTCAGCAGCGACATCGGCATCGTCGGCCGCTCGCCCGGCAAGTACACGCTGTACCTGGGGGGCAACATCCTCGGTTCGGCGCTGAACTTCGAGTACCAAGACCTGGTGCCGACCGACAAAATCCCCGAAGTCCTTCGCGGTCCGCTCATGCTGTACAAACAGCAACGGACGGCCGGTGAAGGGTTCGGCGACTTCTGCCGGCGCGTCGGCAAAGACGCGCTGACCGCCGCCGCCGCTTCCGCCAACTAATCGCGTGGACGCCCCCGCCGACCTCGGCGCCACTTCCGACGAGGAATTGCAAGCGCTGGCCCGCGCGGCCGGCGTCTTGGCGGAAGACGGTCCGTGCCTGGCGGCGATGAAGCCGCCCGGCTTGCCGACCGAAGCTCCCGCCGGCGCCGACAGTCTGGTCGTCCGCGTGAAAAACTATCTTCGCGCGAAGTATCACAAAACCGGCGAGGTCTACCTCGGCGTCCCGCATCGGCTCGATCGGCCGGCTTCGGGCGTCTTGGTGTTCGCGCGCAACAGCAAGGCGGCCGCCCGGCTGGCCGACGAATTCCGCGAACGCCGTACGCAGAAGGTCTACTGGGCGCTCTTGGAAGCCCCGCCCGCGCCGACGGCCGGCGCTTACGTCGATCTCGTCGAAAAAGTCCCGAACGAACCGCGGGGGCGGGTGGTCCCCGCCGGCGTCACGCCCAGCGCCGACGCCAAATCGGCCGAGCTTCGCTACCGTTACTTAAAGGAAGTGATGCTGCCCGACGGCCCGGCCTACTGGGTGGCGATGGAACCACTCACCGGGCGCTTCCACCAAATCCGTCTGCAATGGGGCTTTCGCGGCTGCCCGATCGTCGGCGATCGGCTTTACGGTTCGACGAGACCGTGGCCGGAAGACGCCATCGCGCTGCACGCCCGCCGACTGGTCGTCCGCCACCCCATTCGCTTCGACGATTGGTCGAACACCGCCCCGCCGCCGCCCGAATGGCCCGACCTGCCGTTCGACTTCTCGCAGGAAGCCGTCGAACTCGACCCGTGATTCCGGCAACTGCTTCGTTAGCCGCCGCTTTCCGCAGCGGCGCGTCCTTTTCCTTCGACGGTCGTGCGCTGTCGAAGATCGGACGCGCCGCTGAGGAAAGCGGCGGCTAACGAAGACGCCCCGCCGGTCCGATCGATCTGGGCGGATTTTCGTTCGGCGTTACAATACGTGGGATTCATCCATCCTACCGTCGTTCGCGTTGAAGGAGGTCGACCGTGGCGCACGCGCAGGTCCACCAGGGATTCCGCAGTCGATTCGTCGCAAAAACCATGACGGCCCTGATCGTCGCCTTGTTGGTGGGATGGCTCGGCGGCGCGGTCCGCGCGGCGGAAATTCCGACGCTGGAGTTGGACGGCGCGGCGCTCGACGGCGGTGCGAAGGAAGGCCCCGGCGTGACGGCGCGGCTGACGGCCGATGTGGCCGCCGTCGCCCCCGGCGCGCCGTTCCGGGTGGGGGTCGCCTTCACGGTATCGCCGAAGTTCTACTTCCACTACCGATCGGGCGGCTCGATCGCCAAGCCGACGAAGATCGACTTCGCCGGCCCGGCTGGCGTCGCCATCGGCGCGGTGCGGTTTCCTGGTCCCGAAGCGAAGTACCTCGCCATCGGTGACAAAGTCTCGGTGTCGTACGTCTACAAGCGCGACGTGGTGCTGTTCGCCGAGGCGACGGCGCCCGCCGACGCCAAGCCAGGCGACCTGCTTGAGCTGTCGGCGAAGGTCGACTTCCAGTTCTGCAAGGAAGACGGGCAGTGCTTCTTCGAGCATCCGAAGCTCACGCTGAAACTGCCGGTGGCGGCGGCGGCGAAGGAATCGGCCGACATCGCCCTTTTCACGGCGGCGGCGGCGAAACTTCCCAAGCCGGTCGGTCAGGCGACCTACGTGACCATCACTCCGGTCTTCAGCCAAGACAAACTGCGGCCGGGGGACATGGCCGAACTGTCCCTCGTGGTCGACGTGAAGCCGGGCTACAAGATTCAGATGAATCAACCGCCGGTGACGGGTCTTATCTCGACGGACCTCTTCGTCGAAGCGCCGCCGGAAGTGAAACCGATCGCCGCGCCGACGTTCCCCGCCGGTAAGAAGTTGACCGACAAGGGGTTCGAGAACGTCGAAGTGTACAGCGGCCGGGTGGTGGTGCGCACGGCGATCGAGGCGCGGAAGGAGTTTAAGAACAGCGTGGCGGCGTTCCGCGGGCTGCTGCGCTACCAGGCGTGTGAAGAGAGCGGTTCCTGCTTTCCGCCGGAGTACGTGGAATGGTCGCTCGACGTGCCGACGGCCGCCGCCGGCGCCACGGTTTCGCCGAACGACCCGACGGTCTTAGCCGCCGCGACGCCGGCGTCGTTGACCGCCGGCAAGACGGAACCGAAACCAGCGGGGAGACTTGCGGTCGAAACGGCCGCCGCCGCCGGCGCGAAGCCGCTGCCGGCCGAGTTCGTCGTCGACGACGTCGGCACGTCGTCGTTCGACCTGCCGCTCTACCTGCTGTACGCCTTCCTGGGCGGCCTCATTCTGAACGTCATGCCGTGCGTACTGCCGGTCATCGCCATCAAGGTCTTAGGGTTCGTGCAGCAGGCCGGCGAAGACCGTTCGCGCATCCTCCTACTGAACCTGGCCTACTCGGCCGGCGTAGTGGTAGTGTTTCTGGGGCTGGCGACGATGGCCGTCTTCTTTCAGTTCGGCTGGGGGCAGGCGTTTCAGAACGAGTATTTCAACCTGGCGATGGCGGGCGTCGTCTTTTCGATGGGTCTGAGTCTCTTGGGCGTCTTTGAAATCCCGGTGCCCGGCTTCGTCGGCGGCATGGGCGGTCCGCAACAGAAGGAAGGCTTGACGGGCGCCTTCATGACCGGCGTGCTGGCCACCATGCTGGCGACGCCGTGCAGCGGGCCGTTCTTAGGCGTCACGCTTGGTTGGTCGGTTCGGCAGGAACCGCTGGTGACGTATCTCGTTTGGGGGACGATGGGCGTCGGCATGGCCGCCCCGTACGTGGCGATGGGCTTCTTTCCGCGGCTCGTCAAGATGCTGCCGAAGCCGGGCATGTGGATGGTGCGGTTCAAGGAATTCGCCGGCTTCGCGCTCTTAGGGACGGTGGTCTACATCGTCAGCTTTCTGAATCCGCTCTACACGCTGCCGACGCTGGTCATGCTGGCCGGGTTGTCGCTCGGCTTCTGGATGTACGGCAACCTGCACGAGCCCAGCGCCCCGATCAAACACCGCGCCGCCGTGTTGACAACCGCGTTCGTCGTGTCGGCGGGCCTTTGCTTCTTCGCGTTCACCTTCGTACTCGAACACTCGAAGGAACGGTTCCTCCGTCTGCGGCAGCGCGTCGAGGAAGAGTACGCGCGTAAGATCATTGAGGACGGCGGTAAGATCGAACTGGCCGCCGCTAAGAAGTCCGCCGACCACCAGGAAGGCGGCAAGCTGCCTTGGCGGCCGTTCTCCGAAGAACTGCTCGCCGATCTTCTGAAACAGAAGAAGACGGTGTTGATCGACTTCACCGCCGACTGGTGCATCGTCTGTAAACAGAACGAGGCGGTGGCGCTGAACACGACGGCGACGCGGAAGCTCGTGGATGAAAACGGCGTCGTGCCGCTCTATGCCGACTACACGTATGAAGATGCGGCGATCCGGGCGTGGCTTGGCAGGTTCAAGAGCATCAGCGTGCCGTTGACGGTGGTGCTGCCGGCCGGCGACCCGCAGCGGCCGATCCTTTTGCGCGACGCCTTTTCACAGGCGGCGCTTTCGGAAGCGCTGCGGAAGGCGGGACCGTCGCAAGGGGTCGACGCTCCGCGCCTCGGCGCCGCGGAAGCGACCGCCGGCGTGAAACGGTAAGTGGCGCGCCGCTGATCGTTTGTGGTGCCGGCGTCCCGCCGGCCAGGACGGATAAGCTGCCCGCACCAAAGTGATTCGTGCAGGCAAGACGCCCGCACCACAATTCGTGTGATTCTATGCGGCCTTGGCCGCGGTGCGGGCGGTTGCCAGTTCGCGCAGTTCGTCGACGACGGCGCCGTTCATCACGGTTTCCAGGTGCTGTAGCGCACGGGCGGCCGGGGCGCCGTCGATCACCCGATGGTCGAAATGCAGCCGAACCGTCACGCCGCCATCGGCTTCGACCACGCCGTAGTACAGCGTGGTGGTGAGCGGCGACAAGAGATGCACCGTCTGGCAGCCGAACGCCGTTAGGACGCTGACGCCGAACGTGCCGACGCGCATCGCCCGCCGAGATGGGTCGCCGTTGAGGCCGTACCAGAAGGCCAGTCGACGAAGGAAGCGTGGGAAGCGCGCCAGCTTCAGCGTTCGACGGAACACGTTGACGTCCGCGACGGGCGCTTCCTTGAGCCGGCGGAGGTGGCCTTCCAACTCGGCCAACGGCACCGCTTCGGGTTGGCGGATTCTGCCGAAGAAGACCGCCGATTCGCCTTCGTAGTCGCGCTCGACCGCGATCGACGCCACGCTGGCGGAATGCTCGTACAGGTACGGCCACGGAAACGAAAGGTACGCCCGGCGAAGTTCGGGGCGCTCGGCGGCCGTCAGCGCGTACGCTTTCGTGAACAGGCCGCACCAGCCGACGCCCGCCGCCTTGCGCAGGCCGGCGGCGGCGGCGACGTTCATTCGCCGCTCGATGGTCACCGCCGGCACCTTCCGCGCGAAGTGCATCATGTCGCCCATGATCCGGCGGGGTGCGGACAACCGAAGTGCGCGGCCGGCGTGGTCGGGCTTCATTCTGCGCTACCCTCTCTAAGACGCCGTTTCGGACCACAGTTCGGACCGGCGGGTGAAGAACCGACGACCGCCTTAGCAAAGATCGGCCGTCGAGGGCGAGCGTCGCGACTCGCTCCCACTAAAACGAGAATAATCCGGGAAATCCGCCGCGCCGGTCGGGAAAACGCGACGGCGCGGGGGTTTCGCGCGACGAATCCATTGCACTTTACTTGTCGAAAAGCGATCCTACTATTCGCAGAGCCGGTGCAAAAATCCCGCTCATGCATGGTGGACGGCCCCGGCGACCCTTTCGAATCCGCCCGACGCCACGGACCGAAACCCTGTTTCGTCGATTTTCCGCCGGCGTCAAGACGAATTCCCGCCGGCGCGGGTCGAGAGAGCTCTTGAGCGGCGCGCTCCGCCTTGGGATGAACGATCATGGACAACCACAACACGCGAGAAGAGGAAACGGCGGCCGCGCGGCGTCCGGTCTTCGGCCGTCCCGTGGAATCCTCGCTGCCGACGGTCAGCGCCGAGACGACGCAGGCCGAGACCCGCTGGTTCGCCCGCTCCGACCGTTGGCTGCCCGCGGAATACACCGTCGGCGCCCAAGTGGCCGAGGGCGCCGCCAGTCGGCTTTTCGCCGTGGTGGCCCCCGGCGGCATCCCCAAAATCCTGAAGGTCGTCCCATTGGCCGGCGCTGCGGTCGGCGAACGCGAACTGCAGGGGCTGGCCCTCGTCCGGTCCATCCGCCATCCCGGCTTCCTGTCCCTCGACCGCTACCATGTGGTCGACGACCACCTCTGCGTCTTGATGGAACGGGCCGACGCCTCGCTGGCCGACGAGTACAAGCGGCTTGCGTCGCAATGGATGCCCGGCATTCCCCGCGCCCGCCTTTTGGGCATGTTGTGGCAGGCGGCCGAGGCGCTGGACGCGCTGGCCCAAGACCACGGCCTGCAACACCTCGACGTGAAGCCGGACAACTTGTTCCTCGTCGCCGGCCGGCTGAAGCTGGGCGACTTCGGGCTGGTCGCGCCGATCGACAGCAAACTCGAACGGGGCCGGAACATCATCACGCCGGCGTACGCCGCCCCGGAAAGTTTCGAGGGCTTGGTCTCGGCCGCCTGCGACCAGTACAGCCTCGCCGTGCTTTACATGGAAATGCTCACCGGCGAACGCCCGTTCCGCGGCGACGACGTCCGCCAGTTGGCCTACCAGCACGTCACCCGGCGGCCGCACTTGCAGGCGCTGCCGGCCCCCGACCGCGTTCCCGTCGGCCGCGCCCTCAGCCGCGACCCGAAAAAACGATTCGCCTGCTGCCGCGACTTCATCCAAGCCCTGCTCGCCAACAGCCTGCACGACCCGAGCACGAACGACCCGTACGCGCGGGAAAACATCGCGCTGTCGGTTCCCGCGTTGCTCGATCTGCTGCCGCCGCCGCGGCCGCACGCGCCGCCGCCTTCGGGTGCGACCCTGCAACTGCACGCCGGCGGGGCCGCGCTGACGTCTCAGTTCATCGTCGAAGCGCCGCCCTCGGTCGTTCTGGGTCGGCTGCACGGCTTCATCGACGACTGGGGCGCCGTGCTGGTCGACTCGGCGGCGGGGGTCGTCACCCTGCGGTTCCGCCTGCCGGTGAAAAAGCAGAGCTGGTTGCGCGACGAGCAGGAAGACGTCTACCTAACACTGCACGCCCACCAGCGGGTGGAAGCCGACCACGCCGAGGCGACGTTGGTCGAAACGACGGCGTCGTTCCGCGGCAAACGGATCACCGCCGACCTGTTCCAACTGTACGGCGAAACCCTGCTAAAGCTGGTGAAGCTGCACTGCGCCGGCTGCGACGTGCCGTTCGGCGAGGAACGCCGCAAGCCGCGCCTGGCCGTCGACATCGCCGGCACGTTGACGGTGGACGGCGCGGGCGGCGTGAAGCAGGTCTACCGCTGCACGATCATCAACGTCGCCGACGGCGGCCTGGGGGTCGTCACGGCCGACGCGGTCGCCCCGGACGACGGCGCGATCGTGGCCAATGGTTGGTCGAATCGGCCGGTGAAGGTGCGAGTGCTGCACTGCCAGCCGCGGTCCGACGGCCGGTTCCACCTGGGGCTGGCTTTCCGCCCGCCGTCATAGTCGCTTTTCATTTCTTTTCCCCGCCCGCCGAACTTCGCGCACCGTTCGCCGCGAATTCACTGTTCCTTAACAGCCGTGTTCTACAGTATTAGTGTCACGCCGGTGAAACGGACGGGGCGGCCGAGCGACGGTCGAACTGATCCGCGACGCGGCGCATCAAACTTCACGAAACTATTCCGTCGGGGCTGGCCGGGGACACGAATCACATCACAACTCTGCGCAACATCCTCTCTGTGCGACTTCAAAGGCTGACGACCCGCCGCCCCGCGGAATAATACACGCCGCCGCCGGACGAAGAAATCGTCCGGCGGAACGAGCCGCGAATGTAAGATTCGCCTTCTTTTACAATGTAAGACGAATTGGACGAAACTCGCCGCCGGGACGGCCCGCTACCCGCAGTCTTTGCACACGGTTCGTCCGGGTTTCGGAACGGAGTCGGTCACGTTGCCCCGCGCGTCCCGCTCGAAGTGGCAGCACTGGTCAAGGACGTCTCGCAGCATCGCCCGTCCTCGCTGGATGCGCGACTTCGCCCCGGAAAGCGACAAGCCCAGCCGGTCGGCGACCTCCTGCTGGGCCAACCCCTCGACCTCGGCCAACTGCACCGCCTCGCGGTAGCCGTCCGGCAGCGACCGCACCATCTCGCCCAGCCACTCGCACGCGCCGCACCCCGCCGCGGGCGGGCGATCGTCGGCGTCGGCCGCCGGGTCGGCGTCGCCGAGCGAAACGACGGCGTTCCTGGCATTGCGATGGTGGTCGTGAACTACGTTCCGCGCGATCCGGTACACCCATGCCGCCAGCCGATCCGCTTCCTGA
>JBOFFD010000245.1:0-2092 GCA_051648425.1 Planctomycetia bacterium | reverse complement strand
CGATTTCCTTGCTGACCGACACGCCGTCCTTGGTGGCCGTCGGACCGCCGTACGACTTGTCGATGATGACGTTGCGGCCGGTCGGACCCATCGTCACGGCGACGGTCTTCGCGAGTTTCTCAATGCCGCGCAGCATCTTCTTGCGGGCCGCGTCGGAGTACATCAGTTGCTTGGCCATCGTGCGTACAGCTCCGGTTTCGGTTGATCGGCGAGGATTTCGACGGGGAAAGGCCGGCGGCGCCGTTCAAGGAACGACGGCCGCCGACCGAGAAGTCGACGTCTTGTCAGTGGACCTTCGCGAGGATGTCGCTCTCGCGCATGATCTTCAGGTCTTCGCCGTCCACCTTCACTTCGTTGCCGGCGTACTTGCCGAAGAGGACGGTGTCGCCCACCTTCACGCTGAGGGCCGCCCGTTCGCCGCTGTCCAACAGCCGGCCGGGACCGACGGCGACCACTTCGCCCTTCTGCTGCTTTTCCTTGGCGCGATCGGGCAGAACGATGCCGCCGGCGGTCTTTTCTTCGCTGTCGGCGGCACGAACGACGACCCGGTCATCCAGGGGCTTGAGCTTGAGAGCCATGACGTTTTCAACTCCGATTCAGAGGGAACACACACTGTTGGTTCGAGTGAAGTCGACGGCGGATTCGCTTCCGCCGCCGGCTGGACGCCGCCGGTGAACCGGCGGCGTCGAAAAGGGTTCGTTAGACGAAGGACGGGGCCAACCGCCCGCAAAGATGGCCCTCGCGGCGGCCGACGGGGAAATCACATCCCCATGCCGCCCATACCACCCATGCCGCCCATTCCTCCCATGCCGCCCATCCCACCCATGCCGTGGTCGTCATGGTGGTCGCCGCCGGCCTTCTTCGGCTCCGGCTTCGTGGCGACCATGCACTCGGTCGTCAGCAGAAGGCTGGCGACGCTGGCGGCGTTCTGCAAGGCGCTGCGGGTCACCTTGACGGGGTCGATGACGCCCGCCTTGATGAGGTCGGTGTAGGCGTCCTTGTTGGCGTCGTAGCCGTGGTTCAAATCGCTGTTCTTCAGGATCTGGTTGGCGACGACGCTGCCGTCCTTGCCGGCGTTTTCCGCGATCGTGCGGACGGGCATCGACAGCACGTTGCGGACGATCTCAACGCCTTGCTGGTCGTCGCCCTTCAGCTTCAGGTTCGCCAGCGCGACGGCCGAGCGAAGCAGCGCGACGCCACCCCCGGGGACGACGCCTTCTTCGATGGCGGCGCGGGTGGCGTGCAGGGCGTCTTCGACGAGCGCCTTGCGTTCCTTCATTTCGGTTTCGGTCGCGGCGCCGACGTTGATCTGAGCGACGCCGCCGGCCAGCTTGGCCAGCCGTTCCTGGAGTTTTTCGCGGTCGTATTCGCTGTCGGTGGTGGTGATTTCCCGACGGATCATTTCACAACGACCCTGAACGGCTTCCCGTCCGCCGGCGCCTTCGATGATCGTCGTGTTTTCGGAATCGATCGTGACCTTCTTGGCCCGGCCGAGGTCCGAAAGCTGGACGTTGTCGAGCTGGACGCCCAAGTCCTTGAAGATCGCCTTGCCGCCGGTGAGCACCGAGATGTCGCCGAGCATCGCCTTGCGGCGGTCGCCGTAGCCGGGGGCCTTAACGGCGGCGACGTTCAGGATGCCGCGCAGCTTGTTGACGACCAACGTGGCCAGCGCTTCGCCTTCGACGTCTTCGGCGATGATGACGAGCGGCTTGTTCGCCTTCGAGATCGCTTCCAAGAGGGGGATGATCTGCTTGGCGGACGAGATCTTTTCCTCGTAGATGAGGATGTAGGGGTTCGAGAACTCAACCAGCATTTCTTCCTGGTTGGTGGCGAAGTGCGGCGACAGGTAGCCGCGGTCGAACTGCATCCCTTCGACCACGTCGATGTCGGTGTCGATCCCCTTGCCTTCTTCGACGGTGACCACGCCGTCGGAGCCGACCTTTTCCATCGCCGCGGCGATCTTCTTGCCGATGCCGGGGTCGTTGTTGGCGGCGATCGTCGCGACTTCGGCGATCTCCTTCTTGCTGCCCTTGATGCTGTGAGCCTTCGTCTTCAGGTGGGCGACGACGGTTTCGACGGCGGTGGCGATGCC
>JBOFFD010000244.1:0-2351 GCA_051648425.1 Planctomycetia bacterium | reverse complement strand
ACTCTTCGTTGTTCATGCCCTTCCAGGCGTAGACCGGCACGCCCGCCTTGGCGATGGCGGCGGCGGCGTGGTCTTGCGTCGAGAAGATGTTGCAGCTCGACCAGGTCACTTCGGCGCCCATCTCGATGAGCGTTTCGATGAGCACGGCCGTCTGGATCGTCATGTGCAGGCAGCCGGCGATCCGCGCCCCGCGCAGCGGCTTCGACGGTCCATACTTCTTCCGGAGCGACATCAGGCCCGGCATTTCGTTTTCGGCCAGTTCGATTTCCCGTCGGCCCCAGTCGGCCAAGGACATGTCCGCTACCTTGTACGGCGCTTTCGTGCTCAGGTCCAAGCCCATCCGTCGCTCCTTGCGCTTCCAGCTTCAAACATCGTAAACTGTGCGTGTGTTAACATCTTGTCGCGTTTGCGTCCACCGTTTTCCCTCGATGGGGATTTCGACGGTCGCGGGTTGAAGCCTACTCTAGTCCTCGCCCGCCCGGTTTGGACGCCCCCGCGACGGCTTGCCGCAGTCGGACGTTTTGGCCCTGGAAACTGGTAGCTGCGTTGTCGGATTCCACCGAACCCCCCGCCGCCGAAGACGCCCCCCAGTTCCGTCGCCGCCTTTCGGGGGACGAGTGGGTGCTGGTCGCGCCGGAACGCCGCCGTCGCTTGAACGTCGAAGCCGCCCCCGCCGCAAGCCTGGTTCCAGTGTCGTGCCCGTTCTGCGCCGGCGCCGAATCCGAAACGCCCCCGGAAATCGACGCCGTCCGCTCGCCCGACTCGAATCCAAACGAGCCGGGTTGGTCGATCCGCGTCGTTCCCAACCGCTACCCCGCCCTGCGGCCTTCGCCCAACGCCAAACCCTTCGACCCCGCCCAAGACCGTTCGCCCGCCGTCGGTCGGCACGAGGTCTTCATCGAAGGCCCCGTCCATACCGAATCGTTGGCCGACCAACCACCGACGGCCGCAGGTCTGCTCATGGAAATGCTGCGGAAAAGATTGCAATTCCTGGCCGACGACCCCGCCGTCGCCTACGCCCAATTCTTCAAAAACAAAGGCTCGGCCGCCGGCGCCAGCCAGACCCATTCCCACTCGCAGCTTCTGGCCCTTCCGTTCATACCGGCACTGCTGCAAGCCGAGTACGACGCCGCCGACCGCGCCGCCGCCGCCGGCTTGGGCTGCGCCCTTTGTCGCGAAATCACTGCCGCGGAAGCCGACGGACGCCTCGTCGCCAAGCGCGACGGCTTCGTCGCCTTCTGCCCGTCCGCTCCACGTTTCGCCTACGAATTCTGGATTGCGCCCGCAACGCACCACTCGCGGTTCGCCGCTTCGTGCGACCCGCCGAAACTAGGCCGGCTCGTCTGGGAAATGCTCCGCCGCCTTGAGGCGGTCCTTCCCCACGCCCCTTACAACCTCTTCCTGCTTGACGAGCCGTTGCACCGTCCGCAGCCCGCCTTCCACTGGCGTCTCGAGGCGACGCCCCGCCTTGGTGGGTTGGCCGGTTTCGAGTTGGCGACCGGCGTCTTCGTCCATGCCGTTCCACCCGAAAAAGCGGCCGAGCGACTCCGCGCCGCGCCGACCTAGACGTCCCATCCGACACAAAAGCCCCACGCGCCCAATTCACATGCGGCCGTGGTTGTTAAAGATGACATTTTCTGCGGACGACAATGATTAGGCTGGTAGCGTTCGCGCGGGGAAAGAGCGGCGGACGCCCCCGATTTCAGCCGCGAACTCCTATAACTGCTCCAGAAATACTGACGTTCGACGACCGAACGACGTTCCGGGCGATTGGCACGGCGCCTGCATCGCTCGACGACGAACGCACCGGAAGACGCCCCTCTTGAACAGGACGGCGTCAGGCCGACGGCCTCGCTCCACTGCGGAAGGTTTTGTGAAATGGGTAAGATTCGCTTCGCAATGGCGTTTCACGACCACCAGCCCGTCGGGAATTTCGACGGGGTCGTCGAGCAATCCTACGTCGACGCCTACTTGCCCTTTCTCGAAGTGATGGAGCGCTATCCACAATTGCGCTTCGCCGTGCACACGTCCGGTTCGCTCATGGATTGGCTCGTCCAACACAAACCGCAGTACATCGAACGGCTGCGCCGTCTGGCGCAGCGCGGTCAGATAGAAATCATCGGCGGCGCCTACTACGAACCGATCCTGCCGATGATTCCGTCGCGCGACCGTCGGGGTCAGATCGCCGGCTACACTGAATTCCTCAACGAACTTTTCGGCGTGCGCGTGCGGGGCATGTGGCTGGCCGAGCGCGTGTGGGAGCAAAACCTCGCCGCCGACCTCGTCGCCGCCGGCGTCGAGTACACCATCCTCGACGACTATCACTTCCGCAAGGCCGGCCTCGCCGACGA
>JBOFFD010000243.1:0-8762 GCA_051648425.1 Planctomycetia bacterium | reverse complement strand
CGATTGGTACAGCTTCACGTCGCCCGATCGGCCGTGGATCGACGTCCATTGGGGCTTCCAACGGCTGGTGGCGGCCGTTCATTCACGCTGGGGTTTTGAAGGTCTTACCGTACTGAAGGCGGCGACGGCGGTCGTCGTTTTGGCGGTCGCGCTTACCGCGTACCGCCGCGAATGGCCCGCTTTCGTGCAACTTCTCGTTTGGATTCCCGCCTTCCTGCTCGTCTCCAGTCGACTGTACATCCGCCCGGAAATCTTCACCCTCGTCTACACCGCCGGCTTCCTTTCGATCTTACTGAACGCCGAACGGCGTCCCGCCTTCTTATGGCTGCTGCCGGTGTTGCAGGTGTTCTGGTCGAACACGCAGGGCTTGTTCGTCTTCGGTCCGATCCTGATGGGCATGTACGGCGTCGAATTGCTCGCGCGCCGTCTTACACTGCCGAAGGATGCGTCGCCGCCCGGCTTCTTCAACAAGGTCGTGGTGGTCGGCCTGTTGGTCGGGGCGGCCTGCCTGGTCAGTCCGTACGGCGTCGGCAACATTGACCTCGTGCAGGCGATCTGGGCGAAGATGGGGTCCGATTCCGACGGCAAACTGTACAAGGAAAACATCGCCGAACTGACCGACGTCCGCGACTTCTTAAGCCGGGGCGGTTCCACGAACCCTTACGTCTGGATCCTCTTCGGTCTCTTGGCGGCGGGCCTCGTCAGCATCGTCGTCCGCGGGCGGGAGATCGTCGCCGAGCGACGGTTGTTCGCCGTGCTGCCGCTCGCCGCGTTCGGTTGGCTGAGCCTGCAAGCGACGCGCAACGGCAACCATTTCGCGCTGGTCGCCGGCGTCATGATCGCATGGAACTTCGGCGCCGCCTTCGGTTCGCGTGCAACTAAGACGGCGGGTAAGACGCCGGCGCGGAGCGGTGGGATGGGCGTCGCCGTGCAATGCGGTTTGGTGATCGCGGTCGCGTATCTCGTCGCCAGCGGCTGGTGGTATCGGCAGGTGGGCGGCCACCGCGCGTTCGGGTTCGGTCTGAGACCGGGCGCGCACGCGCTCGAGGCGATGAAACTGGCGGGGCGGGCGTCGAAATCGGACCGGGCGGCCGCCTTTCACATCGGCCACGCCGCGACGTACATCTACGCCAACGGACCGGAAAAAAAGATCCTGATGGACCCCCGCCTGGAAGTCCACAGCGAAGGCGTCTTCCGCGAGTATCTTAGAATCGAAGACGATCTGACGAAAAAGGGCGGCGACGCCGGTCTGCGCGGGTACGACGTCGGCGTGGTCGTCGCCGGCAGCGAGCACAACCACCGAATCCAGGCGGCGCTGTTCGGCCGGCCGAACGCTTGGCGGTGCGTCCACTACGATGAAATCGTCGCCGTCTTCACTCGCGCGGGATCGGCCGCGCCCGAAGGCTCGCCGACGTCCGGACCGGCCGCTTCTTTGTTTAAGACGCCGACGCCGCTCTTCGCCGCGCCGCTGCCGGAACCGACCGCCCGGCCCTGGTGGTGGTTGTTTCCGCCCGCCGTCGTCCAGCCGTCGACCGACGACTTTCAGACCGAACGCGCGTATCATCTGAGTCTAAGTTTGGCGCAGGAAGGGAACGCGCCGGTCGTCGTCAAACAGGGGGCGACGTGGCTGGCGCTTCAGTCCGGCTGGCGGGCCGCCGCTCGGCGGCCGTGGACGGCCGAGAACCGCCGCTGGTTGGGAACCGCCCTCAACCTCGCCGTGATGCAGTTCGGTTCGCCGACCACGCTGTCCGACCCCTGGCCCGACGCCGCCGGTCCGTTCCTCGCCGGTTCGATCGTCGCGTTCAAACAGGCGGTCGCCGTCGATCCGGGCGATTTCACCGCGAACTTATACGTCGCGGAGCATTGCAAACAAGCGCCGTTCTTAGACGTCGCGCTGGAGCATCTGCGACGACTGCAAAATCAGACGGCGAACAACCCGGCGAAAATGACGGTGCAGGCGGGGATCGCGGCGCAAGTCGCGGAACTCGAAGCGCGGATCGCGGCGGCGCGGGAAAAAGTGGCGCCGACCGATCTTACTTTCCGTGGGTTGGAACGGTACGCCGAGGCGGGCCTCTTGGCCGAGGCGCTCGACCGCGTCGACGCCGCCGAACTGCCGAAGTTCCCCGGGAACCAGATCGACCGGTTGGGAACGTGGTTTCTGCTGCTGGGACGACCGGCGGACGCGGTGCGGATCTATGAAGCCGCCGCCGAGTCGACCGCCGCCCCGACGCTGCCGGCCGCCGTGCGGCTGACCCGGCTGGCGGTCGCCCACCAGGCGCTGTTCCACCCGGCCGAGGCCCGCCGGTTCTACTTGAAAGCGCTCGACGGCGCGCCGCAACACCTGCCGGCGTTATGGGGGATGATCGTCCTCAACCTCTGGGCCGGCGACCGCGAACAGACAGCCGCCTACCTCGCCAAAGCCGACGCCGCCGGCCCGTCCCCCGCCTGGCGCGACGCCCTCGACCGCATCCGCCCGCTCCTGGAAGTCGCCCCGCCGACGCCGTGACCAGGCGCGGGTTACTCTTTTTTGGAGTACACCCGAACCAGTTTGCTGAAGGACTGCGAGACGGCGTTGACTTGGGCGGCGACTTCTTCGCGCGGGTCTTCGTCTTCGATGTTGTGTTCCAGCACTTCCAGTTCGTCTTGGAACGCCCGCGACGCCAGCCGGCGTTCTTCGGTCAGTCGGCCGGAACGCAGGTAGGCGCCGACCTGCAGCCGGCGGTTCCAGCTTTCGCAGACCGGAATCCAGTGCTGGGCGTGGGCGTCCTTGCCGGTCATGGCGGCCGACAGGGCTTCCGTCTTCGCCAGCTTCAATTCCTCGATCGCTTCGTCGACCGTCGGGTAATAGGCGTAACAGCCGACGACGCTGCCGGCCGCCACCACCAAGACGCCGATGCCGACCAGCACCGGACGGGGGACGTCGAAGTCGAACGATTTCTTGACCGGCGCGGCGGGATCGACCGCGGGCCGGTGGTTCAGCCAACCGTCGATGGCGCGGCGGCGGTCGAAGACGGCCAACGCCGAACCAAGGACGACGAGCAGGCCCAGAAACGCGGCGCCGGCGATCTCGTGCGGCTGGGTCTCCCAGCGAAGGCGGCGGACGACTTCGCCGGCGTAGCCGGCGGGCGGTGCCGAGGCGGACAGGTGGAACGGTTGACAGTAGCCGTCGAAGGCGTGGGTGTGGTCGGCCGGCTCGACGTCGACGGGGTAGAGCGGCCGTTCGATGCCGTACGACAGGCCGACCACCACGCCGAGCATGAGGGCGAACCAGAGGACGGTCTTGCGGAAGCCGTAGTTCACGGCCATCCAGGCGGTGAGGCCGAGATTCACGCCGGCCCCGAAGATAAGCAGAATGAAGGCGGCGCCGATGGAGTTGCCGTGCTGAAACATCGAACCAAGCTGGCCCATCGCCGTCATGGGGGTGGCGTAGGCGGGCAGAGCGATGCCGGTCATCAGCAGGGGCGACCACGGGTTTTCGTGGGCCATGGAGCGCTGCAGGCTGCCGGCGGGCAGAACGAGGGCGAGCAGACCGACGCCCGCCAGGCCGACGGCGACGTAGGCGGCGGTGGAACCGACGCTTTCGCGGGCCATGACGACCAAAAGCGCGGCGATGCGCCGAATGCCGGGGGGCGTGGGCGGGGGTTCCTCGACGACGGCTTCGGTGTTCGGGAACCAGCGGTCGAACAAGCCGCCGCAAACGGTGACGACCACCAGCGAGCAGCCGGCGAACGCCAGGATCGTCCCCGGTTTAGAGAGAGTGAGGCCGTACAAGAGCGACAGCGGATCAAAGAGCGGCGACGACAGCGCGAAGGCGAAGATCGTACCGACCGCGATGCCGCTGCGGCGCAATTGCTTAACGATGGCGATGGTGCCCAGCGAACAGCCGGGCAGCAACATGCCGATCACCCACGACTGAAACAGCGACGCCGCCGTGTTCGAGCCGAACAGCCATTTGGTGTGGGCGTGCCCCATCAGCCGGTGCAGCATGCCGGCAACGCACAGCCCGGTGAAAATGAACGGGGCCGCTTGCAGCCCGGCCTGGGAAATCCGCAGCACGCATCCCCAGAAAAGCGGTTCGATCATTGTTCGATCCTTCGTGTGACGGAGAACGGCGGAGAATCGTTGAAACCGAAGGTGCGTTGGGTCATGCGCCGTACTCCGGCAGCGGGACGTGGTCGAGCAGCTCCTGGATGAGCGGTTCCGGGCGATCATGATCGACCGCCAGACGAACGGCGAACACGGGGACGGCCATCTCCTGCAAGTCTTCGGGAACGACGAACGTCCGTCGTTGGAGGAACGCTCTCGCCTGGGCGGAGCGCAGCCAGACGAGCAGGCCGCGCGGACTGACGCCGAGCGTGATCTGGGAATGCTGGCGGCTGCGGCCGGCGACCCGCACCATGTAATCCAAGAGCGCCGGCGCGACGGCCACCCGCGCCACCACCGCCTGCAACCGGGCCAGTTCGGCTTCGGGCAGGATCGGTTCGTCCAGCGGCGGGGCGTCGTGCCCGCCGTCGATCGCCGCCTGCAACAGCCGTTGTTCGTCGAGCGGGTCGGGGTAGCCGATGTTCAGCTTCATGGCGAAGCGGTCGAGCTGCGCTTCCGGCAGCGGATAGGTGCCGTGCTGCTCGGTGGGGTTCTGGGTGGCGATGACGAAGAACTGCGGCGACAGCGCGTAGCGGCGGGCGTCGACCGTCACCTGGCGTTCGCCCATCGCCTCCAGCAGCGCGCTTTGAGTGCGGGGGGTGGCGCGGTTGATTTCGTCGGTGAGCAGGACGTCGCTGAAGACCGGACCTTCGCGGAACTCGAACTCGGCGGTCTTCTGATTCAGCACGTTGAAGCCGGTGACGTCGCTGGGGAGAAGGTCGGGGGTGCATTGCACGCGGGCGAACCGGCCGCCGAGGGCCTGGGCCAACCCCTTGGCCAGCGTCGTCTTGCCGAGGCCGGGCTTGTCTTCCAAGAGCAGGTGGCCGCGGGCGAACAGGCAGGCCAACACATGCTCGATGACGGCGGCCTTGCCGCGCAGCACGCCGCAAAGGTACGCCCGCAGCCGATCGACCGCCGCTTCGGTTTCGACGAGCGCCGGGTCGACCGGGACGCCCACCGGGGCGCCGACGGGGGCGCCGTTGACCGCGACGGGGCCGGTCCGCGGACTTAGGCCGAGGGCTGCAAAGGGAATCATGGCGTCAAGTTCTCCTTGAAGGATCGCGGACCTTCGAGCCGGTTCGTCTTCGTTAGCCGCCGCTTTCCGCAGCGGCGCGTCCTTCGGCGCTGGTGGTTGATCGAATGGGAACGGACGCGCCGCTGCGGGAAGCGGCGGCTAACGAATCCACTTTGGGCGGCGGGGCCGGCCAGGCGTTCATGGCCTGTGTGCACAATTGGAGTAGGGCCGGTGGGTCGGCGGCGCTTTCCTGCGGTGGGGCGAAGGCGGACCACTCGGCCCAGGCGGCCAATGATTGCAGGTCGCGGCGGCCGGCCGGGTCCACCGGCGTCAACTGCTGGTACCACGGCGCCAGCCGTCGGCCCGCCGGCCGCCGCCACCCGCGCGCCCGCAACCGTTGGTCGAGGCTTCGCACCGTCTGCAACACGCGCCGGCGCGGGTCGCGGGCGGGAAACAGCCGCCAGGCCGTCAGCGCCCAGGCGTCGATCCAAGTCGCCCGCGTCCACCACGTGACGAGCGCCGACACCGCCAGCAACACCAGCGGCGTCCAACGGTCGGCGGCCCACCGACCCACCGCCCGCGCGGTTTGCACCGTCCGCTTCCACCAACCGGGCGGCGGCTCCAGCACCGTGTAGCCCGGCGTCGCCTCGACCGCTTGCCAATGGCCCGCCCCCTGGTAGACCTCCGCCCAGAAGTGGATGTCGGAACCCAGTACCGGCGTGTGCCGTTTGCGGCGGTCGTACCGTTCCGGCGACGCATAAAACCCCGCGACCAGACGGGTCGAGTAGCCCAGCGACCGCAACAGCACGGCGGCCGCGGAGGCGAACTGGTAGTCGGGGCCGCGCTTCCCCTCCAGCAGAAAGTGGGCGACCGGGCAGCGGGCGTCTTCGGGCGGTCGGGCGGCCGGGTCCAGCACGTAGTCGCGGCGCAGCCGATCGGCCACCGCTTCGATTTGCGGCCAGCCGCGCGGGACGCCGGCCGTCCAGTCCTTCGCCAGTTGCTTAAGGCGGTCGAACTCCGGACCGATCGGCAACAGCATCGCCGCCGGCGACCGCGCCGGCCGCCAGTCGTGCGATTCCGCCAGCGCGTCGCGGTCGGTCGTCCGCGACCGTACGTGAATCGCCGTCAGGTCGGGGAGCGACTCGCGGGTCATCTTCATGAGGCCGTCGCCCGTCCAAGCGAAGAAACTGGCGTCGTCCAGTTTGTCGATATGGACGGCCCGTAGGCCGAGCGGCGTCGGCAACACGTTGCTTTTGTAATGGACGAATTTCAAGGCGTGGGCGTCGAAGAACTCGACCGCGGCCGTCTCCGACGACGCGGTTCGGACCACGTCCCAAAGCAGCCACGGCCGGCCGGCTTCCAGCGTCATGCGCAACGGCGGCTGGTCTTCGTCGGCGAGGTTCGCGGCGGGCCGCCACTCGACGCCGTCGAACAGCTCGAATAGCTGCTGCCGCAGATGCAGCGGCGTGCGGCCCTTCACGTAGAAGAGGGCCTCCGACGCCAGGCTTTTCATCACCTTCGTTTCGCCGCCGGCGCGGGGCTTGCGCAGCGTCGAAAACTCGCGGCCGGCCTGTTCCGACTTCGCCAGTTCCTCTTCCTTCATCTTCTGAAGCTGCGGCGGCAGCGCGATCGCCTTGTCTTGCTTTTTCGGCGGAATCGGCTCGTCGTAGGAGTCGTCGAACAGGTCGTAGAGGCTGGGTTCGTCGCTGGACCGGAAGGGGGCGTCCTCGATCGGCCCGAAGCTTTGGATGTTCTCCAGGCCGGCGACCAGGGCGTCGCCGTCGCCGACGCCGCCGCGGGCGGATTCGTCGTACCAACCGTCGTCGCCGCCGGAACTGGGGAACCAGCCGGAGGTGGCCCACAGCCGGTCGCCGCGGGCGGCGTTGACGGCGACGGCCGGCGCCGCCACCAAGAGGACGGCGGCGGCGGTCGTCCAGATGGGTCTTCCCTTGGACCGGTCCGTACCGGCGACGCGCTCGGACGGGGTCTTCAGCAGCCGCGGCCGCAGTCGGTTCCAGTGCGTCACCACCAGCCACGCCACGCTGGCCAGCGCGAAGCCGCCGGCCGCCCAACCGACGATCGACGCCGACCCCAACGTCGCCGCGAACACGGTGACGAACAGACCGGCGATGAGGGCCAGCGGTTGGAAGGTCGCCCACGCGCCGGCCGCCGCCAAGCCCAACGCCGCCGCCACGACCCCGCCGATGAGCACGATTTCCAACGGTTGGCCGGCTTCGCCTATCGCCCGCGAAACGCCGTCGCCGATCATTGGCGCCACCAACAGCGCCAACAGCAACGGCGCCACCGGCGGCGGACGGGTCATCGTGCGCGACCGCCGGCCGAGCCACGCCGCCGCCGCCACGGTCGCCGTCGCGGAACCGACCCACCAGGCGGCCGCCACCAGCGGCGCGTGGTCTTCAAAGACGGCCGCGAAGTAGGCGCCGGCCGCCGCCAAGACGGCCGCCAGCGTCAGTCGCGCTGCCGCCACGCCATGCGCCGAAGCACTTGCGGACGTTGCGTCACGCGACACGGCACGCCCTCTGCCACAGGCGCGGCAGCGCCGCCAGGGCGTCGCCCGCCTCAGGTATCTCCAGCCAGGGCCGACAGCGGCAATGGTCGTGGGTCGCGCAGTCGGTGGGCGTGGGTGTGGCCTCGGCTCCCACAACGATGAAGTGATGGTTTTCGGCCCAGTGCCGTTGGTGCAAGCCGCGGGCGAAGCCGCGCGCGGTGGTGACGACGAACTCGGTCGCCGCTCGGTGCCGTCGCGCCGTGCCGCGGAACGGACCACAGCAGGGGCCGTGGTCGCCGCAGGCGGGCAAGCCCCCCCCGGGAATGGCGGACAGCCGGTCGAGGCATTTCCGCAAATCGGCCGCCGACGCTCCCAGTACGAACAGCTCCCGGCCGATGGCGTACTCGACCTGGGCGTGTTGGGCGTGCATCGACTCGACGATGCTGGCCGCCACCCGAATGAGCCGTTCCAGCGACGCCTCGCGGCCGACGCCGCCGTGGTGGGCCGGCTCCAGGTCCAGCACCACCCGCATCGCCAGAAAGGCCGGCTGCTGCCGTTCGCAAACGATGAGCCGACCCTGTCGGGCCGACTGCGCCCAGTGGACCCGCCGCAGCGAATCGCCCTGACGGAACCAACGGGCGCCCAAAACGTCGCCGACGTCGCCCGCGCGGCGGTCCGAACCGCGCTGCTCTTGCGCTTCGATTTCGACGGCGTCTGGCAGGGCGTCGAGCGTCGTGCGGGCCGGGTGGACGATCAACGAGTCGACGGCGTCGATCGGCTTTCGGGCGCGGTACAGACCGAACGGGAACGCGGTTTCCAGGGCCGGCGCCTCCAGCGGATACACCCCGCGCCGACCGGGCCGGAACGTCCAGTCGACGCGGCGCGTCGACCAGCCGCCCACCATCGCCAGCGCGGCTCCGGGGCCGTCGTCGCCCGACGCCTCCGAGGAACCGAACCCGCGGGCCAGCGACAGCCCCCACGCCGGCCAGGGCCAGCGGTTGACGATCGTCAATTCGACGGTCGTCGGCGACCCTTCCCGACCTCGGCTTTGGGTGAACCGGACCTGCCCGCGCAGTCCTTGAACCGTGATCCACG
>JBOFFD010000242.1:0-2146 GCA_051648425.1 Planctomycetia bacterium | reverse complement strand
GGGTGAATTTGTCCATGTCTTCGGTGCGCAGCCAGACGAGATTCAGCGACTTTTCCGCCAGCGGGTGCGGTTTGCCGGCGCGCTGTTCGTAGTCGTCGATGGCGTCGTTGAGATAGTCGCGGTTGACGACCGCGCTTTGATTGTACCGTCCTTCCGGCAGTTGGCCGACGATGTCGAATTCGAGGTCGATGTCTTTGTAGTTGATCGAATAGAGTTTGATCCGTTCGCCGACGCGCTTGTCGATGGAGGCGAGCCGTTCGCGGCCGATGAAGACGGCCTGCTTGTTTTCCGTCATGAGTTTGATGCCGGCGTCCAACGATTCGTTTTCGGCGGGCGTCAGTTCGTCAAGGCCGTCCATCATCGACTTGAACTTCCGCGGGTCCATCGCGAAGGCGAAAACACTGTTGTCGCGAGTGCGAAGCGCCGGGTCGGAATCCAGCGATCCGCCGTAGAACTGCCAAGTCATGGAATCGACCGGCTTGACGTCGTCGGCGTCTTTCGCCGCCCCCTGTTCGAGATCGGCCGCGTAGGCGAACGGCATCTGGCTCGGCAACTGCCATTTTTCCGACACGATCGCTTTCAAATTCTTCGACTTCTCGGTGGTGACTTGGTCGAGGAAGAACAAGACCGACCAGACCAAGGTGACGACGAACACCAACACCATCGTACCCAACGATGTAAGAATCGTGCGGATCGGGTTGCGTTTCAGATTCTTGACGATGAGTTTGAAGATCATCCGGGGTCGGCTCCGAGCAGCAAGGGTCGAGCGGCCGGGAGGGGCGTACGGCCGGCGATCTGTTCCTCTTCGACGAGCCGACCTTTGTCGAGGTGCAGGATTCGGTCGGCGCGGCCGGCGGCGCGGGGGTCGTGCGTCACCATAACGATGGCCTTGTTCAGACCGTGCTGAAGTTCGCGGACGAGGTCCAGAATTTCGTCGGCGGATTTGGCGTCGAGGTCGCCGGTCGGTTCGTCGGCGACGATGAGGTTCGGGTCGGTGACGATCGCGCGGGCGACCCCCACGCGCTGTTGCTGGCCGCCGGAAAGCTGACCGGGCCTGTGATGCAGGCGGTTCGTCAGTTTCACCAGCTCAAGCGCCGTCATCACCTGTTCGCGACGGCGTTTGGCGCTGAGCGGCAGCAACAGCAGCGGCAGTTCGACGTTTTCATACGCGGTGAGAACCGGCAGGAGGTTGTAGAACTGAAAGACGAAGCCGACGTTGCGGGTGCGCCAGCGGGCGAGTTCCGCTTCGCTCATGTCGGAAATGACATTGGAGCCGACGACGATCCGGCCGTCGCTGGGGCGGTCCAGCCCGGCGATCAGATTGAGCAGCGTGGTCTTACCGGAACCGCTCGGCCCCATCAGCGCTAGGAATTCACCCTGCGGAACTTCGAGCGAAAGTCGGCTTAAGACTTCCACCGTCTCGCCGCCGCGGGAAAAGGATTTCGAGGCTTCTTCGACGCGGACGATCAACGGTCGATTGGTCATCGGGTAATTCATCCTCGTTTCACGCCGGCGGGAAGTTTCGCGGGGGAAGCCGGTCCGGCGGTCTTACCAGACGGTGCGGCCGCTTCCGTCGACGGCGCGTCGGCGGTCTTGGCCGGGGCGGCGGCGCTTCCGAAGAAAGAAACCAACGCGCCCATTTCAGGTTTCAGATATTGACCTTCTTCGTCGGCCGGCACTCGCACTTTCACTCGCACCGGCACCGCCCCCTTCGCCCGGTTGGCGATCGGCATCAGCCGATCGACCACGCCGTCGTAGACTCTATCGGGGTAGGCGACGGCCCGCACCTGGCAGCGCTGTCCTTGAAAGACGCGGGAAACGTCGCGCTCTTGAATGGAAAGATCAACTTCCAAGTCGGAGAGGTCGGCCATTTCACACAGGCTGAACGACCCATTGAACGCCACCGGGTTGACGATGTTCCCTTCCTCGGCGTTCTTCTTCAGAATCGTGCCGGTCACCGGGGCGCGAATGGTGCAGTTGCCCAAGCGCCAACGCAACCTCGACAACTCCGCCTCGGCCTGTTGCACTTCCGCGCGGGCGAGGTCGATCCGTTCCTTGCGCGGCCCGAGAATCAACAACTGCAACTGTTGATTCAGTTTGTCGCGGCGCTTCTCCATGGCCACATACTGACTTTCCGCCAACTCGA
>JBOFFD010000241.1:0-20662 GCA_051648425.1 Planctomycetia bacterium | reverse complement strand
GGCCGTTGCCGATCGTCATGACCGAACACGGCCGCACCCACCCGGACTTCCGCCGGCCGAAACGGGCCGCCGCCAACCGCCTGCTGCTGCGGCCGTTCGACCGCGTCGTCGGCGTCGGCGAAGCGGTGCGCCGCGCGCTAGTCGACAACGAAGGCTTCCCGCCGCCGCGCGTCGGCGTCGTCGTCAACGGGATCAACGGCGACCCGATCACCGCCGCCCTCGGCGAACGCGGCCCGATGCGCACGGATCGAAACACACCGCCCGACGCCGTCGTCGTCGTGTTGGTCGCACGGCTCGACCCGGTCAAAAACCACCGGCTGGCGCTCGACGCCTTTCGTCTAGCGTTGCAGAAGCAGCCGGCGCTGCGGCTGTGGATCGTCGGCGACGGACCGGAACGGGCGGCGGTCGAGGGGTGGGTCGCGGAACTTGGTCTGACGGACGCCGTCACGCTTTTCGGCGAGCGGCGCGACGTGCCGGCGTTGCTGGCGGCGGCCGACGTCTTACTGCTGACGAGTCAGAGCGAAGGAATTCCGTTGACGATCTTAGAGGGGATGGCGGCGGGGCTGCCGATCGCGGCGACCGCGGCCGGCGGCGTGCCGGAAGTGGTCGACGACGCCGTCGGTCTGACGGCCCCGGTGGGCGACGCCGCCGCCGTCGCCGCCGCCTTGGCGCGGCTGGCGGCCGACCCGGCGCTGCGCCGCCGGCTGGGCGACGCCGGCCGACTCCGGTTCGAGGACCGCTACGCGATCGGCCGGATGGCCGACGCCTACGCCGCCCTGTACCACGAGGCGGCCGACGCGGCCGGCGTCCGTGACTGACAGCAATATGACACCGGCGTCGCTGGTCGTCTTCGCCGACGACTGGGGCCGGCATCCGTCCAGCGCCCAGCATCTCGTCCGCCGCTGCCTCGGCCGGCGACCGGTCCTTTGGATCGACACCATCGGCACCCGGCCGCCGACGCTCGATTTGGCCACCGTCCGCCGCGCGGCCGAGAAATTCCGCCAGTGGGGGGGCGGCCGGCGGCCACTCACTGTCACTGCATCGACACTGTCGCCCGAAGTCGTTCGGCCGATCATGACGCCGTGGCTGGGGTCGCGGTTCAGCCGGGCGGTCAACCGACGGCTGCTCGTCCGGCAGTTGGCGGCGCGGATCGAACGGCTGCCGCGGCCGCGCGTGGTGGTGACGACGCTGCCGTGGACGGTTGAACTGGTCGGCGCCCTGCCGGTCGACCGGTGGATCTATTACTGCGTCGACGACTTCAGCGTCTGGCCGGGACTCGACGGTCCGATGCTGGCGGCCGCCGAGGCCCGGCTCGTGCCGCGGATGGATCGGATCGTCGTCGTCGGCGACGAATTGCGACGACGGGTGGAAACCCTCGGCCGGCCGGCCGAAGTGCTAACGCACGGCGTCGACCTTGACCACTGGGCGGCGGCCGAACATCTTACACCACACCCGACGTTGGCCGATCTGCCGCGGCCGATCGCGCTGTTTTGGGGGGTGGTCGACCGTCGGCTCGACGCCGACTGGCTGCGGGCGCTGACGTCGGCCGATGTCATGGGGTCGACAGTGTTGGTCGGGCCGGAACAGAACCCCGACCCGGCGGTTCTTAGTCTGCCGGGGCTGGTGCGGATCGGTGCGACGCCGCTCGACGAACTGCCGGCGATGGCCGTCGCGGCCGCCGTCTTAGTCATGCCGTACGCCGATCTGCCGGTGACGCGGGCGATGCAGCCGCTGAAACTGAAAGAATACTTAGCGACCGGCCGGCCGACGGTCGTCCGCCGACTGCCGGCGGTGGAACCATGGGCCGACGCGCTCGACGCCTGCACCGACGCCGAAGGCTTCACGGCGGCGGTGAGAAACCGTCGGGACGGGGTCGTTCCACCCGAGCAGCAGGCGGCGCGGGCGCGGCTGGCCGACGAATCCTGGGACGCCAAAGCCGCCCGATTCGCCGCGATCATCGACGAAACGGCCGCAAACGGTTGACCGGCTACACCGCCGACAGCCAGCCAATTCATCTCATACGGCGTGTGATACCGAGAAATTACACCCACTGAGCAAAAAGGCGCGTTAAGAAGCATCCTTGGACGACGCACCCTCTGGTTCGGCCGTCCGGCTACTTACCGATCTCCGTGTGTTGCACCCACCGGAGGGCGTGCAGGTCGAAGTACCGCGAGCTGTCGTGCAGGTTGATGTACGCCGGCCGCGGGAACGCCGCCCCACCGGCCGCATGCCAGCACTCCCCGAACCACTCCGCCAACACCCGCGCCCCGCTCTCGTACGTCCGCACCCCGGCCGCTTCGTACGCGTCCTGGTCGATCGCCTCGGCGGGGACAAGTGGGCCGGCGGCGGTCGGAAGCATCCGCCCGCGGAAGGGTGGTCCGACGCCATCCGCTTCGTCGATCGCCTGCCGGTCCATCGCGAACGCCCGTACCGGGAAGTGCCGCCAGTCGGCCTGCTGCTCGAAAGACAGTACCGCGAACTCGCATCCGTCGAGGTCGCGCTCGCCGCTCGGCAAAGGCGTGGCGACAAGCGTGCGGAGTGCGGCCACGACCGGTTCCCGGAACCGCTCGATGTGTCCGCGGAATTCTCGCTCAAACGCTGCCTGCTTCTCCGCGTCAGCCATCCGTGCTCGCTCCACTGCCAAACTTGTTGATTCGGCGGGATCATCCCGCTCAAACATTTGTGATTGAAGAATATATGGAGAAAACCCGTTCCGGAGCCGCGCGCATCAATGCACTGTCGGCCGTAGCGCGTCGTTCTTCATTTTGCGCTCGGTTTGGCGTCGTCGGTGGAGGGCGGAGGGTCTGCGCCAGCGGGTGTTAGGCCGAGTTGTTCCAGGCGGCGGTGCATTCGGGCGCGGGAGACGCCGAGTTGGTCGGCGGCCTTTGATTTGTTGCCGCGGCATCGCTCCAAGGTGGTGCGCAGCAGGCGGCGTTCCACCTCTTCCAATAGGGCGTCGAGCGACGGCGGCGCTCCGGTCGGCGGCAGGGCGTCGGCGGCGGTTGGTTCGGTTCGGCGGAGGCGGCGGGGGAAATCGGCGGGGGTTAAGACGCCGGGCAGCGGTGGTGCGGGGGAGCCGGCGGTCGGGGTGGCGGAGCGGACTTGCGCTTGCCGAAGGACGGCTTCGAGTTCGCGGAGGTTGCCGGGCCAGTCGTACTGCAGAAACAACGCCTGGGCGGCGGCGTCGAGCGTCCAGTTCACTTTGCCGGCGGCGGCCGAGCGGTCGTCGGCGACGACGAAGTCGCTGAAGCCGGCGGCTGGTTCCAGCGAGCGCGTCGCCGATCCGCGCGGCGGCTTCGTCAACACGGCGGCGACGTGGTCGAACAGCTCGGCCCGACGGTCGCGCAGCGGCGGCAGACGGATCGTGAGCGCCGCGACCAAGTGGTACAGGTGGTCGAGCAACCGACCGTCGGACCGCCCGCGCTCCAACGGCTCGCGGCTGGTGACGACCAACCGCCAACCGGCGCTTCGCGTCCGGCCGTGGTCGTCGAACGCTTCCACGAGCGCCTGCTGTAGGTCGGCCGGCAGATGCAGAATGTGCTGCACCACCAGCGTGCCCGGCCCCGGCAGGTCGAGCACCCCCGGAGCGGGCTTCTCGCCGGCGGTCAAGAGACCGGCGGCGGGGTCGTTTTCGTCGAGCGGGGGCGTGCCCAAGAGTTGCGACCGCAGCAGGTCGGGGGGCAGGGCGAGGGCGTCGAGTTGGACGAAGCCGCTGGCGGCGGGATCGTGGACGTCGGCGTGCAGAGTGCGAGCCAGGGTCGTCTTACCGACGCCGATCTCGCCGACGACCGCCACCGGCAACGGCTCGACGAGGGCGAGTTGAAGCTGCCGCAACACGCAGTGCATGGCGGGGCCGCGGGCGGGGAGGGCGTCGAGGCCGTAGCGGCGCCAGAGGTCGGATTGGAGGCGCGACAGGCGCTCGATGAGCAGGGCGTCGACGGCCGGGGCGGGCAGGGTCGAACCGGTTCCGACGGCGGCGGCAAGGCGTCCCTCGGCGGCGGTTTCTTCGACGGCCGACCCCAGCACCGCGGCGGGGGCGGCGTCGTCGCCGGTGATTTTGGTCATCACCAACCGGAGGAAGCGGGGTGTCTTGGCTGGTCCCCACGGGCGGCGCACCACCCGCGTGCCGCCGGGCGGCAAGTCGGCCGGCGGTTTGAGGAGCGCCTCGGCCGAAGTCCGCCAGGCGGCGGCGTCGGTCGGCGCCGGCCGCAACAGTTGGGTGAAAGCGTCGTTGGCGAAGACGAGCCGGCCGGCTTCGTCGAGGACGAAGAAAGCGTCGCGGCTGCGGGCCAAGAGGCCGGTGAGGTCGAGCGGCGGGGCGTTGGGGGACGACGTGAATCCGGGCGGCATGGGGCCTCTGGGGCTGAGTCGTCCAATGCGGAACTTGCCGGCGGCGAACCGCTCCCGCGTACCCGTTCGTCGACCGAAAAACGTCCCGCCTCGACGTTGGGACGTAAGATCGACCCTTGTAGGGCGGAACTCTGGTCCGCCCGCGAACGGCGCGGGGACGGGAGTCTTTTCCTTTCCGACGATCGGAATAGGAATTTCGTCCCAGCGCTTTTCCGTGGCGGACCGGAGTTCCGCCCTACATTCGGCTTTCCGTCCCAACGAATAAGAATGGCGGCCCCTAGACCGGCCGCAACACGGGAGCCTGGTTGGGATTTACGGAATCGGACCCCCGGTGGAAAATCACGCGGGGGACGCCAAGAATGGAGCGGGGGCGGCGAACCTCTTTGTAGTACGTGCGGCGACCGACGGGTGGCGACGAAGCCGATGATCGACGACGCCGCGGAATCCACCACGAAAATCGGGGTCGCGAAGGGAACGAATCATGTGCGGCAAGAATTGCAAGCGAGTCGTCGTCAGCCTGGGTCTGTTGGGCCTGGGCGTCGCCCTGTGGAGCGGCTCCGCCGTCCGCAGCTACGTTCAAACCGGCTACAAGCAGGTGGCCGCGTACTTCCAGGGCCAGGTGCCGATCGAGTTCGAGCTGCAGCGGGCCAAGCAACTGCTGGCCGAGCTGAACCCGACCATTCAGAAGTCACTGCGGACGATCGCCGAGGAAGAGGTCGAAGTCGCCAAGCTGCAACGCGAAATCGACCGGACGGTCGCCAACCTCGACAAGGAGAAGGACGGCATCCTGGTGCTGCGGGGCAAGCTCGACCAGAACCTGGCCTCGTACACCGTCGGTGAACGGAAGTATACGTCGACCGAAATGCGGTCGGAGCTGAACCGGCGGTTCGCGTCGTACAAACAGGTCGACGCCACCCTTCTGGCGCGGCGCGGCCTCTTGTCGTCGCGGCATGAAGCGCTCGACGCCGCCCGGCTGAAGTACGACGGCCTGATCTTGTCGAAGACCGAACTGGAAGGCGAACTGGCCAAGCTGGAAGCCCGCTTCAAGCTGATCGAAGCCGAGAAGACCGCCCGGCGGATCGACATCGACGACAGCGAGCTGACCAACGTCCGCCGACTGGTCGACAGCCTGAACGACCGAATCGCGGTCGACGCCAAGGTGCTGGAAAAGGAAGGCGAACTGGTCAAGCAGATTCCGCTGGAGCAGCCGGCGCCGCGGGACGTCGGCCAGCAGATCGACTCGTACTTCGGCAAGGACGCGAAGACGGTCGACGCCTCCATCAAGCTGTAAGTCCCGAAGATGAGAGCCGTCCGGGCTTTGGCGTGGGGACGGATGAATCGACCATAGGGCGGAACGGCTTCCCGTCCCAACAAGACGAGGCGGCCGAAGCAAATCCGAGGCGGCGGGAACGGAGGCCCGCCGCGCGTGGAACGGACGGTTTTCGGCGGGTCGGGGACGGAAAAACGCCGTCCCCGCCCCGCCAAGAACGGTCGACGGACGACGAACGATGTTTAAGACCGTCGAGTCGGAAAGCGGTGATGTCCATGGATGATCTGTCGCCGTCCGTCACCCGCGCCGCACCGCCCGCCGCGTGGCCGGCGGCGTGGTACTGGTGGATCGACGCGGTCGGCGGGTTCCTGGTGTTGCGACGGCCGGTGGTCCGGATCGGCCACGCCGGCGACCCGGCCAACGATCTGCCGCTGATGGCCGATCTGTCGGCCCATCACGCCGAACTTTGGACCGACGCCCTCGGCACCCGCCTGCGGGCGGTCGCCTCGGTGAAGGTCAACGGCCGGGCGGTGGAGGAAAAGCTGCTGAAGGACCAAGACCGGATCACGCTGCGGGGGGTCGAACTGCAATACCATCGGCCGTGCCCGTGGAGCGGGACCGGTCGGCTGGAACTGAAGTCGGCCCACCGGCTGCCGCTGTCGCTCGACGGCGTGATCCTGCTGGGCGAAACGTGTCTGGCGGGCCGGGGGACGGAGTCGCATATCCGGGCCGGCTGGGACGGCCGGGTCGCGGTCCACTGGTATCAAGACCGCTATTGGCTGCGGGCGCCGGGACCGCTGGAAATCGACGGGAAGACCTATGCGGACCACGGTCCGCTGACGCCGAACGCCGACGCCGCCGGCCCGTGGGGCCGGTTCCGTTGGGAACCGCTGGCGACGAGCCGGACGTAACGAACCGCCGGTTCCTTCGCCTTGTGGTGCGGGCGTCCCGCCTGCACGAATCGGGGAACCGTCGGGGAACCGTCGGGGAACCGTCGGGGAACCGTCGGGGAACCGTCGGGGAACCGTCGGGGAACCGTCGGGGAACCGTCGGGGAACCGTCGGCGCAACGAAAGTTCGTGCAGGCGGGACGCCCGCACCACAAACTTGGACCGTCTGCCTGCCTACATCCAAAGGCGACGCCGGTCCCGACTTCGCCGTCGGGCGCGATACGATGAGGAGTGGAACGATGAACGCGGCCGCCGCCGCCCCGCCTGGGGCTTCGGAACAGAACGAAGCCCGGGCCACCAGGGAGCCGACGATGGAGTTCACCTACAAATCGGGTGCGCGACCGCTGGACGGCTACACCATCAAGCGCGGACTGGGCCGAGGCGGGTTCGGCGAAGTCTACTACGCCCTAAGCGACGGCGGCCGCGAGGTCGCGCTGAAGGCGGTGCTGCGTCATTTGGACGTGGAACTGCGCGGCGTCGCCCAGTGCCTCAACTTGAAGCACCCCAACCTGCTGTCGATCTTCGACGTACGGCGCACCGACCAGGGCGAAGCCTGGCTCATCATGGAGTTCGTCGCCGGCCCCAGCTTGCGCGACCGGCTCGACCAAGTGGGCGGCCCGCTGCCGATCGAAGAAACGCTGGAATGGCTGGAGGGCGTCGCCGCCGCCGTCGACTACCTGCACCGCCACGGCATCGTCCACCGCGACCTGAAGCCGGCCAACGTCTTCCGCGAGGAAGGGTTGGTCAAGGTCGGCGACTACAGCCTCTCGAAGTTTCTTTCGGTCAGCCACCGCAGCGGCCAGACGCAGAGCGTGGGCACCGTCCATTACATGGCCCCGGAAATCTCGACCGGCAACTACGGCAAGAGCATCGACGACTACTCGCTGGCGATCATGGCGTATGAGATGTCGACCGGCGCGATGCCGTTCGACGGCGAGACCGCCGGCGAGATTTTGATGAAGCACCTGACGGCCGAGCCGGACCTGACGAAAGCGCCGGCGGCGTGGCGGCCGGTGTTTCAAAAGGCGCTGGCGAAGAACCCGACCGACCGCTTCGGCTCGGCGGGCGAAATGATGGCCGCCTTCCGCGCCGCCGCCGGCCTGGGTGGGAACGCCGCGCCAGCGGGCTACGCCGGTCCGGTCGGACAAGGTTCGCCCGTCGTCGACGGCCCGACGCCGTCCGCGCAATCCCCGATCGCGCCGTCACCGCCGCCGAACGGTCGGCCCGCGCCCCACGCCGCCTTCGCCGCGTCGCTGCCGCCGCTGCCCGGCACGTTCGCCGCCGGGCGTCGCACGGCCGGGGACCTGTTGTGGTCGATGTTCCTCGGCGGCCTCTTGGCTGGCGTGCTGCCGGTGCTGGCTCTGGCCGGCGAAGTCGTGCTGACCGAACGGGAACCGAACCTGACCCGGTTCGCCGCGCTGGTCGTGTCGACGGCCGCTTCAACGTGGGGCGTTCTACTTTTGGGCGGTTGGTGGGACGCCCACCGCACCGAACGCTGGCTGCGCCGCATCCAGGCGTTGCTTTTCGGTGCCGTCATGGGGGGCGTACTCACCGGCGTGCAGTTCGGCCTCTTGCAACCGTCGGCCGACGCCGCCCTGCTGCTGACCTCCGCAGGCGTCGAAGCCCCCGGTTTCCAGGTCGCCAGCGTGGAGGCGCTGCTGCCCCACCTGCTGAAGCTCGTCGGCCTGTGCGGCCTGATCTACTTGGTGCCGGACTGGGCGCAGTCGGTCTCGCGGCTGCGGATGGAACGATATTCGACCTGGCGGACGCTTTGGCCGGCGGTCGTGGCGCTGGCGTTGGCGAACTGGATTCCGTGGCGCGGCCGGCCCGCCTCCGTGTTCCTTTTCGATGAAGTCTGGCTGACCGGCCTCTTGCTGTTGACCGCGCTGATCGTGCAATGGGTGCGGCCGAACGACCTGCGACCGCGCCGCCTGCTGGGCGGCGAAGACGTGTACCGCCGGGCCTGACGCCGTCCGCCGGCGTGAGTCCCTCCTTGTTAGCCGCCGCTTTCCGCAGCGGCGCGTCCGATCATCGTTGGACGACGACAGGGGAAGGACGAAGCCGCGCCGCTGAGGAAAGCGGCGGCTAACGAGAGACCCTGGCTTGAACGGTTGATTCGCGTACTGTCAGCGGCAAGACCGGTTTCGGGCGGACCAGAGTTCCGCCCTACATTGGAACTTCGGCGTCGAGGTCGAGACAGTCTTCCTTCGATCGTTGATTCTGACGCACCGATTTCATTCGGAGCGGTCATCCGCTGCGAGAGGGTGTCATGGCGATTTCTTTATTTGAAATCATCGTTCTGGCGGTGGTCGGCTGGCTGATCTACTCGCGGACGAAGTCGTTCGAGACGTGGTGGGCTTCGCTGAACCATCTCGACCCGGCCGTGCAGGCGGAAGCGCGGCGGCGGCTCTGCCGCATCGGCGGCGGCCTGCTGCTGGCGGTCGGGGCGTTGGGGATCGTCACCCACGCCTTCAGCGAACGGGTGATCCTGGTCGCCTTCGTGGGCGGCGGGATCCTGCTGGTGAATGGGAAACGGCCCGACGAAGCACCGGCCGCCGCCGGCTTGGCCGCCGACCGCCGCCCCGCCGCCGCACCGCCTGGACCCGCGCCCGGACCCGCGCCCGACGAAACGCACTACGAGCAACCGCCGCCGCCGCCCTTGCCGCAGGAGGCGGCCGCCCGCCGCGTCGACGCCGACCCGTACCAGCGCCCTTTCAAAGAGGGCCTGCGCGAAGCCGTCGAAGACGCGCGCTTCGTCCACCTGGCGCGGAACGCCGCCCGCCTCTGCCGGTCCAAGCGGCCGGACCGTGCCGATCATCAAGGGACGCCGGCGCCCAGCAGCGCCGCCGTAGGGGCGTTTGGGGTGGCGGCGATGCTGTTCTTCTTCTTCTTGGTGTCGACGATCGTGTTGGTTGGCATCATCAACGTTCGCACCTGGCGTCCTTCGCCCCCGACTCCTCCGACGCTGGCGCGTGAAGTCCCGTACGGGGCGGCGCGTTACGTCGCCGATTCGGCTCCGCAAGCGCAGGCTCCGCAAGCGCAGGCTCCGCAAGTGCAGGCTCCGGTCGTACAGGGGCCGACGACCGCCCGCATGTTGGCCTCGCAGCCGCCGGCGCCGGCCCCGCAGCCGACGGGTGTTCGTCGCGTGGTGGTCGATGCGGCCGCCGCCGCCCGCATCGCGGCGAACCGCCCGGCGGCGGTCTCGAACACCCTCCGCCCGGCCGACGCCCCGGTGGAGGAGGTCGTCATGGTGCGCATGACGCTCGACCCCGGCGACCCGTTGACGCTGCCGGCCGACCGGCCCGCCGTGGTGACGGTGGCCAGCGACTGGCTGCCGGACGCCGCCGCCGCGGAGCAACAGGCGTGGAGCCGGGCCGTTGAGTTCTTGGGCATGGGGCTGGAAGCCGATTCGCCGACGACCATCGACGGTTGGACGCCGCCGCCGCGCTGGCTGGCCAGCCACGCGCTGCGCGACCGAGCGGTCGAGCGGAAGGGGATGCTGTCGCAGGCCCGGCTCGAACTCGATTGGAACGATGCGGTGGTGAAGAAGCTGGCGCAGGCCTACGTGACGGAATCGTCGAACGGCTGGACGCTGCAACTGCTGCAACTGTACGGCGGCGCGGTGGCGCTGGTCGGCGGATTAGGCGTATTGCTACGGCTCGGCACCGGCCGCCCGTTGCCGACGGCGTAGGGACGCCCGCGATCCAAAATCCTTTGTAGGGCGGAACTCTGGTCCGCCCGTGAAACCGCCGAGTAAGGTCTTTGTTCCCCACCTCGACGATCGGAACGGTGTTTCGTCCCCACATACCATAACGGGCGGACCAGAGTTCCGCCCTACATTTCGGGTTTCCCGTCCCGACGGTCTCCGGAGGGCTTTCCGGGCGAATGGTTCGTCGTCACGCCGGCGGTTTGGTTCGGCGGAACGCCCGCAACACATAGTACAGCGGGAAACCGGCGGCGATGCTGGCGATGCTGGCCAGCGACGTGACGACCGCTTTCGGATCTTTCAGCGTTAGGCCGACCATCGCCAACGTGAGCACGGTGAAGACGATCGGCGGCAGCGGGTAGAACGGCATCCGGTAGGTCGGTTGGTAGTCGGGCCGGCGGCGCATCCAAAAGACGGCCACCAGCGACACCGACGAAATCAACGACAGCCCCACCCCCGCGAAGTTCAACAGGTCGGACGCCTTGCCCGACCACAGCAGCACGAGCGCCACCACCCCCTGCGCGATGGTGGCCGCCACGGGCGTCTGGCGCTCGGCGTGCAGCCGGCCGAAGAATTCCGGGAACAGGCCGTCGCGCGCCATGGCGTAGGCGACCCGCGGCCCCGTCAAGATAAACGCGCTGACCGTCGCCAGCACCCCCAGCCCCACCAACACCGAAAAGTACGCCGACAGCCGCGGCCCGAACAGCCGATCGACGGCCAGCGCGGCGACCGCTTCCACTTCCTTGTCGGCCTTGCCGACCAGATCGGTCGGCGCCAGGGCGAAGGCATAGGCCGCGTTCATCGCGACGTACAGCAGCGTCACCAGCAGCGTCCCGCCGATGAGCGTTCGCGGCAGGTTGCGCGGCGGGTCGTCGATCTCGCCCGCCAAGTAGACGGCGCCGTTCCAGCCGATGTAGCTGTAACTGACCGACACCAATGCGACGGCCGCCAGGCTGAGGCTTTGCTCGGCGATCGGCGCGCCGCCGGTGAAGTGCGACCAGTCGCCGGCGCCGAACGTCAGTCCAAGCAGCGGCAGCAGGGCCAGCGTGGCCGCCTTGAAGATGGTGGTCGCCGCCTGCACGCCAGCGCTTTCCTTTTGACCCAGGCAGTGGGTCCAGGTGAAGAAGACGATGACCAGCGAGGCGAGTCCGTAGTCGAACAGTTGGCGGAACCGCAGCAACTCTTCGGCGGGAACCGCTTCGGAACCGGCAAGCCCCGCGAGGCGCATCAGTGAAAGATAGGCCGACGGATCGACCGGCGCGGTGGCGTAGCTGACGGCGGTGTAGGCCACCAGCGCCACCGGCGTGGCGAAGCCCAAGAGCAGCGTCGAAGCGCCGTAGACGAACCCCCACGCGGGACCAAAGGCGACCCGCACGAAGACGTACTCGCCGCCGGCGCGGGGCAGGGCGGTGGAAAGCTCGGCGAGCGTCACCGCCCCGGCCAGCGCCAAGATTCCGCCCAACGCCCACAAGGCCAGAATCACCTGGTGGTTCTGCAGGTCGCGGATCATCGTTCCCGACGTGATGAGCACGCCCGAGCCGACCATGCTGGCGACGACCACCCACAGGCCGGTCCAAAAGCCGAACCGCCGGGCCAAGTCGTCCGACACGGTCGTCGTCGACGCGGTCGTTGCTGAATCGCTGCCGGGCGAGCCGTCCATAGCCGCTATTTCCTTCTAATTCGACGATCGAAAAAGCCCCGCGTCGACCGTCGGCCGTCGTCGGGACGAGAAGATCGAATGTAGGGCGGAACTCCGGTCCGCCCCGGAGCGGCGGGGGGACGGGAGTCCTTTCCGCATCGACTGGTCGGAAAAGAGTTTCGTCCCCGCGCTCCTTCGCGGCGGACCGGGAGGTCCGCCCTACGACTTCGGTTTCCCGTCCCTACGTGGGCGTGGCTCGGGACTGTCTATGGAACGGACGGCGGCGGGGACGGGCGGTCAGTCGGATTCCCGGTCGGCGTTGGGGTCGGGGAAGCGGAAGGCGGCGACCGCCAACAGCGACGCCGTCAGGCAGCCGACCGCCGCCAGCCGCAAGGTGAACGGCGTGCCGTACTCGGAGGCGAGCCGACCGCCCAGGTAGCTGCCGGCGGGGCCGGCCCCGTTGAAAACGAGCACCCAAATGCTCATGACCCGGCCGCGGACGGCGTCGTCGACGCTGAGCTGCAAGGTGGTGTTGGCGCCGGCCAGGAACATCAAAAAACCGGTGCCGACGCCGACGAGGCAGGGGCAGGCCAGCCAAAGATCGCGAGCCGTCGACAAGACGAGCAGGGAGGTTCCCATCAATAAGACGCCGCCGATGATGATCGGCCGCCGTCGCGGCAGGCTGGTGGCGCTGCCGACGACGATCGCCCCGGCCAGGGCGCCAACGCCGCTGGCCGTCACCATGGCGCTGTAGCCATTCGCCCCCAGGTGCATCACGTTGGCCGACAGCGCCGGCAGCAGCGCGAGGTAGGCGCCGCCGGTGAGCAGCACGGCGGCGAGCGCGACGACCAGCATCGCCAACCGGCCGTGGGCGAACAGCGTTTGGAAGCCGCCGAACGGCCCCAACACCCGCGCGGCGGGGTCGTCCTTCCGCGGGTGGTCGACGACCATCACCGCCAGCGCGGCGATCACCCCAAGGAAGCTGACGGCGTTGAGAAGAAAGCAGGCGGCGACCCCCAACCGGTCGCCCACCCAGCCGCCGACCAGCCAAATGGTCAAGCCGAACGCCATCGGGCCGAGCAGTCGGCCGACGTTGAAGACCGCCACGTTCAGCGATACGCCGGAAAGGAGATGTTTTCGGCCGACCATTTCGACGGTGAAGACTTGGCGGGCGGGGACGTCGAACGCTTGACACACGCCGACGAGGGCGGCGAACAGCATCGCCGTCGTCAACGCGGCGGCGTCGCCCGCGACCAGCAGCGCGAACAGCGCCGCCACCAGCATGGCGGCCGATTGCGTGACGATCAACAGCGACCGCCGGTGGAAATAGTCGGCCGCCCACCCGCCCACCGGCGCCAGGACCATGGTCGGCAGGGCGCCGACGGCGGCCGTCAGCCCCAGCCAGTATTCCGAACTTTGCCCGGTGAGCATCTGAACGTACCACGCCAGCGCCGCCTGCTGCATCCAACTGCCGACCACGGAAATCGAGTATCCCGAAAGGTATAGGCGGAAGGCGGAGTGACCCAGCGCGGGGAACTTCCGCAGCGCCCAGGAATCGGGCGGCGTCGGTTCCGGCGGCGCGGTCGGCTCCGACGAAGGCGCCTCGGCGGCCGAAGGCGGCGGCGCGGCCGGCGAGTCGTCGCTGCGTCTCGGCGCCACTAGCTTCATCGAATTGATCTTCCTCCCGGCACGAATGATAGCATCGCCGAAAAACGTGTCTGCACCGGTTCCGGACCGGAGGCGCTCGTGGAATTGGACCAAGACTCCCTGGTCGGGAGGTTTCGACGCGGTGTTTCCACTGCGGCGGCGGAGCGGATTTTCGGCCGCCGCAGCGCGCGAAAAAATCGCGGCGCGTCGATTCCAAACGATTTCTCTCTTGTCCGACTACTATACGGAAAGTTAAGCCGGAGACGCCGCGCGAGAGTCATCCCATCGCTGAACGGGCGCCGCCGGCGTCGGCGTCTTTCGGGAACGTACCGGTCGTCGGACCACCTCCGGTTTCCGATCCTGGAAAAATGCGCCTCGGGCGGCGGACGTCGTCTACTGTAACCTTGTAGTATTGTTTGTTTTTCGTCGTAGCGGCCATCCGACGAGTCGCTTTCGACGTCCAACAAGAATGCCGCCGGCGACCATGATTGTCGCGGTGGTTTCGTCAAGCAGGGCCGAAACTGTGCCGAGACGATCAACCACGCCGCCCCCGTTCGCCATAGAACAAGTGCGCGAAAGACTTCGGACGCTGCAGTACGCCAAGCGGACCGAAGACGCTTACATGGACTGGATCCGACGGTACGCCGCCGACCATCCCAAGCAACATCCGCGCGACCTCTCGGTGGCGGAGATCGGCGGCTTCATCGCCAAACTGGCGGCCAACGGCGCCTCGGCCAGCACCCAGAACCAAGCGCTGGCGGCGATCCTTTTCCTGTACCGGCGGTATCTGGAAGTCGAACTGCCGCCGCTCGACGCCGTCCGTGTGCCGCGCGTCGAACGGCTGCCGACCTTGCTGACGGTCGACGAAGTCCGTCGGCTGTTGGCGGAGGTGCAAGGCGGCGGCGGCGCCCACCGGCTGATGGCGGAGCTGCTTTACGGCGCCGGGCTACGGCTTTTGGAATGCTGCAAGCTGCGCGTCCGCGACGTCGACTTCAAGCATCAGCGCGTGTTCATCCGAACCGTGGACGGCGAAGCCGAGCGTTCGCCCCCTTTGCCGAAACGGCTCGTCGAACCGCTGCGCGAGCAGATTGAACGGACCAAGCTGCTGCATACCGCCGACCTGAAGGCCGGCGCCGGCGAAACCGACGTACCCGCGGCGGTGGCGTCCGGCGACCCGAAGGCGCCGCACCGGCTGGCGTGGCAGTACGTCTTTCCGTCGGCGCGGCTGGCGATCGACCCGGCCGACCCCGCGGCGGCCCGCCGACGGCATATCCACGAAAACTCGCTGCAGAAATCGGTGCAGGGGGCCGTGAAGGCGGCGGGCATTGGCAAGCGCGTCAGTTGCCACACGCTGCGCCACTGCTTCGCCGCCCACCTCTTGGAAGCGGGCTATGACGTCCGCACGGTGCAAGAGCTGCTCGGCCACCAGTACATCAGCACGACGATGATCTACACCCAGTTGCTGGACAAGGGGGGCGACGGCGTCCAAAGCCCGCTCGACCGCCTGTAAAAGCCGCCGCGAAAAACCCACCTCCTCTATCCTTTCCCAACCCGGCGCCGCCCCCGCCGTCAATCCCTTCGCCCTGTGCTTCCTCCCCCTGGCGACCGCGGTAGTCCCTTCGTTTCACGATCAAGAATTGTTATGATTGTTACGTTTGCGTTAAGATAAAATTAACCTGTCCGGTCGCTTTCGGGACTGCGTTCCCTCTGGTGGCGATCGGAATACGCGACGGCTCCCCCCCATCCCGTCACATCCCGCTCACCGGCCGCCGGGTATTTCGCGCGACTTCTCATCGGGGCCGCGCAGTGTTTCCTTTTCTTAGAAGAGGTTGCCTATGTCGATTCGTCGCCGCAAGGGGTTCACCCTCATCGAATTGCTGGTGGTCATCGCCATTATCGGCGTCTTGGTCGCCCTGCTGCTGCCGGCGATCCAAGCCGCCCGCGAGTCGGCCCGCCGGGCGCAGTGCACGAACAACTTCCGCCAGATCGGCTTGTCGCTGCACAACTATCATGAAGCGTACGGCATGTTCCCGTTAAGCGTCGTCGGGCAAACCAACGGCGCCAATGCCGACGGTGCTGAAATCGCCACCCACGGGCGGGTTTCCATTCATGTGAAGCTTTTGCCCTTCCTTGACGAGCAGCGCCGGTACGACGCCTACAACATGGCGTTCGGGTGGCGGAATTCCGTCGTTCCGGAATTCGCTCATCCGAACCGGACGGCGGCTTCCGCGAGCATCCGCACTTTTCTTTGCCCCACCGACACCATGAGAAGTAACGCGTACAACCCGGAATTCGGCAACACCAATTACGCATTCAACCACGGCTGGCCGCGCCATGCGACCGGTCGCAACTTTGAACGCCCCATGCCGCCCGACACCCGACCCGGCGGGGGTGTCGTCGACTACGCCGTGCCCAACGGCTTCGCGTACGTCCACTACGATCACCGGTTTTTTCCCGGCGGGATTAGCGACGACCCCTTCGCTTCCACCGGGCCGCTTCGGGCCGCTTCCTTCCTGGACGGCCTGTCGAAAACCGCCGCGATGAGCGAGTTCTTGATCTTTGACGGTATCGTCGGCTCCGGGTCGCTGGATCCACGTCGCGGTCACTTTCAAACCACCATGGTTCCGACGGTCGGCCCGTTGCGCCAATTAAAGTTCACCTGTGGCAACGCCCGTCTGCTGGGTTTCACCAACGGCAATTTCAGCGGTTTCGCCGGTGCGAGCTGGGCGATCGTCGACGGCAACAGTTCGTTGTTCTACCAGCACTTGATGTCGCCGAACTCGCTGAGCTGCTACTACAGCAACCAATGGTGGACCGTCAATATGCAGATCACGCCGTCCAGCGACCATGCTTCCGGCAGCGGCGTCAACCTGCTTCTTGGCGACGGCGGGGTGACGTTCATTTCAAACAACATCGCCGACGACGTCTGGTGGTCGCTGGGTTCGCGCGATCAGGAAGACGTCATTGGATCCTTCTGATGTCGTTTCGCGCTGTGTCGAGATCGCGGATTTCGACTCGATGATGCGGTTTGGTCGCGCGTTTCCGCGCCGAACGGTTCCACCCTGCTATCGATCGTTGGATCTCGTCGCCAATCTCAACTAGTTGGTCCATTCAATGGGAGCGCCGATGAAAGGTGTTGGTCGTGTTCTTGGGGTGCTGATTCTCGTCGCGGCGGGGATCGGATGCGGGGGCAGACCCAAATACAGTCAGTTTCCGCCGCTCGATCTCGAGAAAGTGAACGCTTCGCTTGATGAGGCGGCGCAGAAACAGATTGAAGTCGTCGAAAACGACGGCAGCCTTTCGGCGGAGGAAAAGGCGAAGATGAAGGAGCAGATTCTTCGCGGCATCGCCGGCCAGAAAGCCATGAATCAAGAGCTGCAGGACTCAAGGGAAAAGTACATTCGCGATGCGGCGGCCGCGGCCGCCGCGGAAGCCAAATAAGTCCACCCGGTGAACCCGGCGCCGAACAAAGAAGAAGGACGTTTAGAAATGGCATCGCCATCGTCGAGCATCCCGCGCGGCCGCCGTCGCGGATTCACTCTCATCGAACTGCTGGTCGTGATTGCGATCATCGGGGTGTTGGTGGCGCTGCTGCTGCCGGCGATCCAACAGGCGCGCGAGGCCGCTCGACGGTCGAGTTGCGTCAGCAATCTAAGACAACTCGGCATCGCCATTCATTCGTACCATTCCGCTTCGGGCTTCTTTCCCGCCGCCGCCATGCCGTCTAACGCCGACGGGCTCCCCGGCACTACTCCGTTCATTTTCCGTGAGTGGAGCGCTCTCACGGCGGTGCTGCCGTTCATGGACGAAGCCGCCACCTACGACGCGATCAACATCGATCGCGGGCCGATCTCTTTCGCCTCCACCGCCCCGTTCCTCGTCAATTCCACCGCGGTCAGCAGGCGTATTGCGAGCTTCATCTGCCCCAGCGACCGATCGTTTACCACGACGGTGACGGTCAGCGGCGTCGAAGTCAAGGTCCCGGGAAACAACTACGGGGTCTCCACCGGCCCCATTCTGATGACCACCGCCTACACGTTGCCATTGACCGGCTTGACGAACCGCACGAACCATCCTCAGCAGGGCGCCTTTCTCTATCAGGTGTGCTTGAACGAATCGGCCATGCAGGACGGCTTGTCAAACATCGTTTTCGCGATGGAAAGCCTTAAAGGCGCGATGACTCCGTCGTTTCCCTATCCGTCCCTTACCGTCGTGAAACCAAACCCCGACGACTATTTCGTCGGAGCGGCGACTCCAAACGTCAACTTCGGCTCGTGCGTGCTGCTCGACGGAGGTTGCACCCCGATCGACCGAGCGACCGACCGCAGGAGCGACTTGAGTATCTTGATCGCGCGGCAGAATGATTTGGTGGCCAACTTCGCGTCGTCCAACAATCTTTCCGACAACCGCGGCCACTTTTGGCACTGGGGCGTCCCCTCCTCCAATGCGATGCTCTGTTCACTTATGCCCCCGAACGCCCGCACCCTCGACGGTAGTATTTCGGCGGTTTCTGGCGGCGCTCGCACCGGATGCACCGGCGAAGCGTCGATGATGAGCGCCCGCAGCCTGCACGGCGCCGGCGGCGCCAACGTGCTTATGGGCGACGGCACCGTCCATTTCGCGTCGCAGTCGATCGACACCCGCGTCTGGTGGGAGATCGCCACCCGCTCGGGCAAGGAACGAAACGGCAAGGCCCAAATCGCCGGCGACGACTAAGACGGCCGCCCGGGGCCGTCCTTATGGTGCGATGCACGGGCCCATTTCCAAGCAGTGATCGATGCACTACGAGTAAGCGACGCCTCGAGTCCGAGTAGGAACTTGCGAGCTTCGCATCATCGACACAAACCGATTCTCGATGTCCGTCACTCGTCCAATCAGCCAAGCGTCCGAACACATTCCAGTATCGCATACAGCCCGCGCGGACTTACGTGAAAGAATCGCCATGGTGGTCGTTGTTGCAGTGCTGATGACCTTCACGTCACTCTTTCAAGTTGCGCCCGACGATGTCGTAGTCGCCGTCGTTGAAGAGCTGCGGCGGAATGAGGCAAGAAAGCCTCTTTCTTCTCGACAAATTTTAGTCTTGAATGAATTCTCAGAATCCGTGCGATTCAAGAATCAGATGATTTTCCCCCTTTCTCCATTGCCCGCCGACCTATCCAGGCGTTTGTCGATGGAGTTCGAGTATTCCGATCTGACGAACGCTAAGGATCGCATCCGCGAGAAGATTGGAATGCTGGGGTTGTTTCTGCCGAATGGGGACGGTCGCACGAAGGGGTTCGCAGCGGAGCTTGCTCGACGGTGGGCGTTCCTTAACGATTTCGATCGAGCGGTAGAAAGTGAAGTGCGATTCAGGAGAGGAATGGGCGCTTCGCCAGAACAGTGCCTGCGCTTAATGACGCCCTTCTTCGTACGGCGGCAGATGGAACTACGGCGAAAGCTGGCGCTGAATGGATTTGGATCTGGTTCGATTTGCGTTCTTCCGCCGACGGTTTATTTTTTGCTTACTCCGAAGCGGCTTGTCGAGTACGTCTACTACAAGCTGGACCACGGTGTCCCTCGCATCGATTCGCAGGTTCCAATCTTCGACGTCGCCATTTCGCCGACGGTCGCCGCCAATCTTCAGTATTCTCGCGAGGTACACGGACGCTTGATGCTCTGGAATCGATTTTGCGTCGAAACGGAGCGGCTATTCCTTGCTGACATTTATGGATTGAACGACGTGCGCCGTCGTTCGGCTATCGTCAAACGCGGCGAACTCGCGTTTCAGCGCGCTTTCCGAGAGCGGCGAGAACTTTCGCTTATCGTCGGCGACGAAATCGCGGCGAAAATCGAAAGTATTCGACTTCAAATCCAAGGGCCACGGTCGTTGATCGGACTCAACGGACTCCTTATCGGCTTGTCAGCCGCGGAAGTTGCTTCTTTGAAGCCAGATCTCGGCGACTTGAAGAATCTAAATAATAGGACATTCCCGCGATTGACCGACGACCAGATGGATTCTACGGTTATAAGTCGGCTCGCAGGTCGCAGGAAAAATTGGGAAGATGCAGTCTTAAGATTCAAGCTTGCAGAGTCGCAGAAACAGTCGATTCGGCATGAGGTTGAGTCTTCTTTTTGGAGCAAGCGATGAGAACTTCCTTTCCGGCTTCAACGACATGCATTGCAGTGTTTTGCATGCTTGGTTCATTGTCAGAAGTGTACGCAGTTCCAAACGTCCCAATTCAAGTTACGGAGATCGACTACACCTTTTGCCAAGGCATTTGCCATGCCGCAGCCGGTGCGGTCTACTTTTCGGAAACAACGCCCGGCCCGGAGGCCGCTCTGCGATCCTTCGCGATCGACGTACTCGCTGATGACGTCAATGCCACGGCTTTCGCTGCTAGCGAAGCCTACATCGAAGCTCTAGACGACGATCTCGCTGTCTTCGGCGGCGGGGCCATCTCGCTCAATTGCAGCGCTTCATCTACTCTTTCCGACAGCCGAAGCGCCTTCAGTGCCGCATATGTCGACAAGAGTCTTGTGATTGGTTTCAGCCCTAACACCGGGATGAACGCCAACGATTTGGTGATTGCAACCGTTGTTGTCGACATGACCGGTAGTGCTGCGCTGTCGGCGGACTCCGGTTCAAGCGTCAGTGGATCAGCCGCACTTCATTTTACTTCGGACTTCGTCGGAGGCTTCTCCTTGAACGGAATCGGAGCGTATAACGCTTCAGGCACTGTTTTGACTGGTGTAACAATGAACGGTGCGTATTTAACGCTGGATGGCATTGTCAACTTGGACAATGAGGCGTTGATCTCAGAGATTGTCGCCGAAGCAGTTGTTGCACCTGGTCATGAGCGGAATGTGATCGTCGGTGGCAACGGCGACGTGAGCGTCGTCGGCGGCGGAGGCGGCTCTGCTTCAGCCGAATATGTTATGACGATGGACTATTCGGTTTCGGGGAACTACGTGAGTCAATCTCCTTAGGCCGTGTTGACAAACCGCTTGCGAAAATGAGGCGTTTCGGTAGTTTGTGATGGAGGTCGACCTCAAGGAGGAGGCATTTCCATGCGGCGCTTCGAACTTTCCGACGAGCAGTGGGGACGGATCGAACCGTTGCTG
>JBOFFD010000240.1:0-5952 GCA_051648425.1 Planctomycetia bacterium | reverse complement strand
AGAGTGGAAGACCGCGAAGCCGGCCTATGGGCGGTGCTGGAATGGCATAAGAGCGACGAAGACGCCGTCGTCCGGGCCGCCGTCGAACTGCTGCGGATGTATCTTAAACAGCCGGCGGCTCCTCGCGCGTCGTTGCTCGCCGAGACATTGATCCAACGCGACGACAAAGACCCGCAAGCCGTCGGTCACTTGGCGGCCGGCCTCTTCGCCGGCCGCGCCGGTGATTCAGAAAAATCGAACGGCCATTTCATCTCGATGGTCGGACTGCGCGAAACTGTTTCCGTCCCGTCGTCCGAGGCGTTGGAGGAACTCGCTCGCGCCTACTTTCTAACTTTGTCCGCGAATGCCGCCCGCTTGGAACTTAAAGACCGCGACCCCGCTCTCGTCGAAGGGTTCCTTCGCACGTTCACCCGTCGCGGACTGCGTTGAAGCCGGCGTCCCTTGGAACTCGTGTTGTGGACCGAAGTCCGGATCGTATACAGTTCCATCATCGCGCTCCTCTAATTCGACTGACCCGCAGTAGACCCCATGATGAACCGAATTTTTGAACTGCTGCTCGCCGTCGCCTCCGGGGCCGTTCAGGTCGACGCGATTGAATTCAACCGCGATGTACGACCGATCCTTTCGGAAAACTGTTTCGCCTGCCACGGATTCGACGCGAAGAAACGACAGAGCGATCTCCGCTTGGACGTTGCCGACGGTGCGTACGCCGCTCGGCCCGACGGCCCCGCCGCCACGCCCGGCGATCCGGAGAAAAGTTCTCTCTGGCGGCGCGTCGTCGCCGCCGACGCCGAAGTCGTCATGCCGCCCCCCGACTCGCACAAGAAACTAACCGCCGCGCAGAAAGACGTTCTTAAACGGTGGATCGAGCAAGGGGCGGCCTATCAACGTCACTGGGCGTTCGAGAAGCCGATCGCCTTCCAAGATCCCGCCGTAAAAGATCGCGATTGGCCGCGCGGCTCCATTGATCGGTTCCTGTTGGCGAAGATGGAGAGGGAAGGGGTGTCGCCGAACCCGGAAGCCGATCGGCCGACGTTGATTCGTCGGGTCGCCTTCGCTTTGACCGGCCTGCCGCCCACCCCGTCTGAAGGCGATGAATTCAGTTCCGATCGCACCGCCGACGCCTATGAAAAAATGGTGGAACGCTACTTGGCGTCGCCGCGATTCGGCGAGGAAATGGCCCGCCACTGGCTCGACGTCGCGCGGTACGCCGACACCCACGGTCTGCATCTCGACAACGAGCGACAGATTTGGCCTTACCGCGATTGGGTGGTGGGCGCGTTCAACCAAAACCTTCCGTACGACCGCTTCACCGTCTGGCAGATTGCGGGCGACCTGCTGCCGAATCCGACCGTCGAGCAGCGAGTGGCCACCGGTTTCAACCGCTGCAACGTGACGACCAGCGAAGGCGGCTCGATCGCGGAGGAATTCCTTTACCGCTACGCCGTCGAACGAACGAGCACCGTCGTTCAGACGTGGATGGGTCTTACCGCCGGCTGCGCGGTCTGCCACGACCATAAGTACGACCCGTTGTCGACCCGCGAGTTCTACTCGCTGTATTCGTTCTTTTACAGCGCCGCCGACCCGGCGATGGACGGCAACGTCGCCGCGACCAGTCCCTATCTGAAACTTCCGACGCCCGCGCAGGAAAAGGCGATCTTAGAAGCCGAGCAAGCGGCGGCCGCCGCCGAAACCGCGCTGACGAAGTTCGCGGCAACGGCGGTCTACGTCGACCCGTCCGCCGAGACGCCGCCGCCACTCGCGGCGCCGACGTCGACGATGCTGCTCGACGAGTTCTTTCCCATTGGCGCCGGCTCGAGGAATACGTCGCGCAACCCGTCTCGCTGGGAAACCGACCCGTCCTTCGGCGCCCCCGCCGGCCGGCGGGTGCTGTCGCAGGCGGGCGCTTACTTTCACGAAGACGTCGTCACGCCGGCGTTGACGCCGTTCGTCGTACCGAAGGCGTCGCGCTTCTCGATGTGGGTCCGTCTCGACCCGTATTCACCGTCGAAAGTACTCGCGGTGGCGGTGGCGACCGACAAATCCAACAGACGGCTTTGGTGGGGTGACCCGGCCGTGGCGGCGGACACGCCGATCGGCGATAATGCGAAAACGAGGCGCGGCGATCTTCCCACCCCTGGAAAATGGACGCAGCTTCATTTCACCGGCGAAGACCTCGGACTGACGTCGGGCGCGACGATCACTTCTTTTTCATTCCAACAGGTCGGCGGCGTCGTCTCGTGGGACGCCCTCGAAATGACGGGCGTCATCGAGCCGGCCGGCGATCCGTCGCGGTCGTTTCAGACGTGGTGGAAGAGCGTGGTCGGCAAACCGACGACCGACGTTCCGACCAATCTGCACAAGGTGCTGCACGCGGCTCCCAGCGGTAAGACCGAGCCGGCCGACCTCGACGAACTGCGACGGTTCTATCTGGCGAAAATCGCCCGCCCGATCGACGGCGACGTTACGGAAGCGCGGTCGAAATGGTACGCGGCGCGAACCGATCTGGCGGCCGCGAACGACGCCGTCCCCGGCACGATGGTTTTCGCCGAACTGCCGAAGCCGCGCGACGCTTTCGTGATGATCCGCGGCCAATATGACAAGCCCGGCGAACAAGTGACGCCCGGCGTACCGGCGGTCCTACCGCCCATCAAGGCTGCCGACGCGAAGGGCCCGCCGAACCGCCTCGATCTGGCGCGATGGATGACGGCGCCGGAGAATCCGTTGACGGCGCGGGTGGCGGTGAACCGTTTCTGGCAGCAGTTCTTCGGCCTCGGTTTGGTGAAGACCAGCGACGATTTCGGCTCGCAGGCCGAGCCGCCCAGCCATCCGGAACTGCTTGACCGTCTCGCCGTCGACTTTCAGACCGGTGGTTGGAATGTGAAGGATCTCGTCCGAAGGATTGTGAATTCCGCGGCGTTCCGGCAGGATTCACACGGATCGGTCGAACACCGCCGCCGCGATCCGGAAAATCGTCTGCTGGCGCGCGGACCGCGGCCGCGGCTCGACGCCGAGCAACTGCGCGACAACGCGTTGTTCGTGGCGGGCTTGTTGAACTTGGAAATAGGTGGTCGCGGTGTGAAATCCTATCAGCCGCCCAACATCTGGGAGCCTGTCGGCTACTCCGACAGCAACACGCGGTACTATCTGCCCGATTCAGGACCGGCGTTGTATCGGCGAAGCTTGTACGCATTTCTTAAGCGGACCGCGCCGCCGCCGTTCATGACCAATTTCGACGGACCCAACCGCGAACAGTTCTGCTCCCGGCGCGAAAAAAGCAATACTCCGTTGCAGGCGCTGCAGCTTCTGAACGACGTGCAGCACTTTGAAGCCGCCCGCGCCCTTGCGGAACGGAGTCTCGCCGTCGGTGCGACGCCGGAGGACCGCATTGAGTTCCTGTATAAGACGGTACTCTCGCGCGGACCGACGGCGAAGGAAATCGCGCTGCTGACGAAGACTGTCGAGCGCCAGCAGGCGATGTTCAAGGACGACCCGGCGGCGGCGTCGCGGGTCGTCCATTTCGGCGCTTCGTCGCCGACGCCGACGGCCGATCCGGTGGAGACCGCCGCCTGGACGCTTGTCGCGAATCTCGTGCTGAATCTCGACGAAACCGTGACCCGAAACTGAGGCGCCGCATGCACCCGCTGTTGGAAATCGAACGCGATCTCGGCCGTCGGCGATTCTTCGGCGACGGCGTCCGTCTTGGCGGCGCGGCGCTGTCGATGTTGGCGGCGGGTGGTTCCCGGGGCGCCGCCGCGGAAGTACAGTCGGCGCGGTCGCAACCGTCGCTGCCGGGGCTGCCGAACTTCGCGCCGCGCGCGAAAGCGGTCATCTACCTTCACATGAACGGCGGGCCGTCGCAGGCCGACCTGTGGGACTACAAGCCGGGCCTCGCGGAGTACTACGACAAAGACCTGCCCGCCAGCGTCCGGCAAGGTCAGCGCATCACTACGATGACCAGCGGCCAAGCTCGGCTGCCGGTGGCGCCGTCGGTGTTCAAGTTCGCCCGCCATGGACGATGCGGCACGTGGGTGAGCGAACTGCTGCCGCACACCGCGAAAATGGTCGACGACCTCGCGCTGGTTAAGACGGTTCACACCAACGCGATCAACCACGACCCCGCGTGTACTTTCGTCATGACCGGCAACGAAGTGCCGGGCAAGCCGAGCCTGGGATCGTGGCTTGCGTATGGGCTTGGCGCCGAAAGCAACGACCTGCCGGCGTTCGTGGTGTTGACGCCGACCTGGAAATCCAAGAACGCCGCCCAGGCCCTGTTCACCCGCATGTGGAGCAGCGGCTTCCTGCCGACCACGTACACCGGGGTCGCGCTGCGGAGCGTCGGCGATCCGGTCTTATACATTCAGAATCCGCCGGGCGTCGACGGCCGCCACCGTCGCGCGATGCTCGACGCGCTCGGCGAGTTGAACGCCGAGACGTACCGGCGCTTTCAGGATCCGGAAACGCAGACGCGGCTCGCGCAGTACGAAATGGCGTTCCGCATGCAGACGAGCGTGCCGGAACTGATCGACGTGCGGTCCGAGCCGGCGTCGGTGCTGGAAATGTATGGACCGGAGGCGACGAAGCCCGGCACTTACGCCGCCAGCGCCTTGCTGGCGCGGCGGCTGGTCGAGCGCGGCGTCCGCGTCGTTCAGATTCTTCACCGCGGCTGGGACCAGCACGGCAGCCTGCCGTCCGAACTGAAACTGCAATGCGACGACGTCGATCGACCGACCGCCGCGCTGCTCGCCGATTTGAAACTACGGGGTCTGTTGGACGAAACGTTGGTCGTCTGGGGCGGCGAATTCGGTCGCACGATCTATTCGCAGGGCGGTCTCACGCCGACGAACTACGGCCGCGACCACCACCCGAAGAACTTCTGCATGTGGATGGCGGGCGGCGGAGTCAAAGGGGGCGTCGTCTACGGCGAAACCGACGATTTCAGCTACAACGTCGTCGATCGGCCGTGCAACGTCAATGATCTCAACGCCACGATCTTACACTGCATGGGAATCCAACACGAGTCGTTCACGGTGAAGTCGCAGGGGTTGGATCAACGGTTGACCGGCGTCGAACCCAGCCGCGTGGTGACCGAGCTTTTGGCCTGAAGTCAGCGGTCGGCGGCGTTGGTGCGAAACAATCGCCGACCCACTTCCGACCGGCCGCGCTCGATGTAGATCGCTTCCAGTCGGCGGGACGCCTCGCGCGGGTCGATCCGACCGACGGCCACATCCTCCCACAACGCCGGGTGGTTTTCCCGATGCTTTCGCACCTCGGGCGGCGGATCCACGAGTTCGGGATCGAACGCCGAAACGGCGTCGGCGTACTCGCCGCTGGTCTGGTAGGCGACGGCGTCAAGCGTTTCCACGACGGCCAGCGCCTTGGCGGCGGCGGCGAACTCTGTGTCGGGGTCGACGCCGGCGGCGGCCGCCAACGCCTGGGCTAAGATCGGATTGCCGTCGGCCGCCGCCGCCAACTTCGTCCGCAACTCTTGGTACAAATCGACGGCGGGTGAAAGCGGGCGGTCGCGCAGCCCTTCGGCGAACGCATCAAAGATGCGCTGCTCGACCTCGACGCGCGGCGAATAGAGCGGCTCGCCGCGGTGGGCGATCCTCCAACCGGGAGCGTACAACGGCGTCGTCGGCGAAATGAACTCCCGACCGATCTTAAGACCCAGCCGGTCCAGGTTGCCGGCCGTCTCGCCGCCGGCGACGTATTCGCCGATCGGCATGGTCGCGGAACGGGGCAGGCCGGCGGCGTCGGCGCATAAGAGCGGCAGACCGGCGCAGTAGGTGTTCACCTTCGCGCCGCGCAGGGGCTTCCCCTTCAAGGCGTCGAGTTTCGCCGCGTCGAACTGCAAGTCGAATTGCAGGGGGTTGTCGACGACGTCGGCCGCCGCCGCGCCGATCCCGGCCGCGACCGCGCGGTCGGCGTGCCGCAACACCATGTAGTGCA
>JBOFFD010000239.1:0-2884 GCA_051648425.1 Planctomycetia bacterium | reverse complement strand
ACCGGGTGCTTGGCACGCTGCGGAAGAACGGCATCCCCATTTTGAACGCACTGCGGATCGCCAAGGATTCGACCGGCAACATTCTTATGAAGGAAGCGATCGACGAGGCGGCGCAGAACGTCAAAGCGGGCGACAAGCTGGCCACGCCGCTGCGGGCGTCGAAGTGCTTTCCGGCGGACGTCGTCGAAATGATTGAAGTCGCCGAGGAAAGCAACAACCTGGAAAACGTCCTGTTGGAGTCGGCCGACAGCCTGGAGGCGCGGACGACCCGGCAATTGGAACTGGCCGTCCGTCTGTTGGAACCGGTGCTCATGCTGGTGATGGCGTCGGTGACGCTGGCGGTCGTTTCGGCCTTGCTGCTGCCTATCTTCAAGATGAGCAGCGCGATCAAATGACAACCGGCCGCCGACCGTCGGCGGGCGCCCCGAGTAGGAAAATTTCAGGAGTCCACCGTCATGCAGCTTCGCCGTCTCCGCGCCCGCCGTCGATCGGGGTTCACGTTGCTCGAGGTGTTGCTCGTCGTGGCGATTCTGGTGGCCTTGGCCGCCATCGCCGTGCCGAACTTGATCGGGGTGCAGGAAGGCGCCAAGATCGACGAAGCCAAGCTGCAAGTGAACGCGCTCGACACCGCCTTCAACACCTACAGCATCCACAACAAAGGCTTCCCGACGACCGAACAGGGCGTCGGCGCCTTGCTCTCGGCCCCCAACCCCGCGCCGCCCAACTGGCGCGGCCCCTATTTGAAGAACCCAAACCTCACCGATCCGTGGGGGTCGCAGTACGGCTACCAGTACCCCGGCACGCGCGTGGCCTCCGGCCCCGACATCTGGTCGAACGGCCCCGACCGCCAACAGGGCACCGCCGACGACGTCGGCAACTGGCCCGCCAACACGACCCGGTGAACCGCCGGCGCACGGTCCACCTCCCGTTAGCCGCCGCTTTCCTCAGCGGCGCGTCCGTCGGTTTTCGTTCGTCTTTCCCAAAAGCAAAGGACGCGCCGCTGAGGAAAGCGGCGGCTAACGAAGACGGGGCGAGCTGATGCGTCGATTCGACCGCCGACCCATCGGCTACACGCTGCTCGAAATGCTGCTCACGCTCGGTCTGGTCGTCCTGCTGACGGCGATCGTCTGGCCGGCGCTCGAGTCGCTGGCGGTCGGCGGGCCGCTTGAGCGCGCGGTCGACCGCTGCCGGGGCACGTTCCAATCCGTGCGGCTGCGGGCGATGGACGAGAACGTCCCGCATCAGTTGACCGTCACCCTCGGCGGGCCGTCGTTCGCCATCACGAAAGGCGTCGCCGCGACGAACCCCGCGGGGCAAATCGGCGGCGCGGCGTCGGACGAGTCGGTCGTCGAAACCAACGACGGCGTTTTGGGCGAGCACGAACTGCCCGCAGGCTTGACGTTCGTCGCCTCCGACCTCGCGCCGGTGGGTGAAACGGCGGTCGTCACCTTTCTGCCCGAAGGAACGTCGAACGACGTGCAATTCACGATACGCGACGCCCAAGGCGGGGAAGTGGCGTTCGAGTGGCGTGGAACCACCGGGCGGATGCTGGTCGGCCCGCCGCGCTCGGCCGGCGCGGCTCCGGCGGGGGGAGGCGTCGCCCGATGAAACGCACCGCTTCTCGCCGCCGGCTCGGCTTCACGCTCTTGGAGATCCTGCTCGCGCTGGCGTTGTTCACCTTCACCGCCGCCGCGTTGTCACGGTTGGTGATGCTTGGTTCCGAGAACGCCGAGTACGCCCGGCTGCAGGTGCAGGGGCTGCTCATCGCCGAGAATTGTCTGGCGGAACTCGACGCCGGCGTGCGGACGGTCGACGACGTCGGCGTCGCGCCGGCGGAAGAGAACGCCGCCTGGCAGGTTGAGTTCACCAGCGACGACGCCGGCCCGGACTACCTCTACGGCGTGAGCGTGGTCGCCGAGCACACCGCCGCCGGCCCGTTCCGCGGCGTCACGGTGCGGCTCGACCGGTTGTGGTTCGACGAAGCGACCGCCGAGCTCGACGCCGCGGCCGCGAGACTCGCCGCCGGTGCGACGACCGGATCGGCCGGGGGCGCGACTTCGCCGCCAAGCGCCGCGGGGGCGACGCCATGAAACGGTTGCGCCGCGGCTTCACGCTGCTGGAAGTCGTGCTGTCGATGAGTATTTCGCTCGTGCTGCTTCTCGCCATCTATCAGACCACGCAGCTCTTCTACCTGGCGCAGGAATCCGGGCGGACGATCGCCGACGAAGCGACCGCCGCCCAGGGCGTCAGCCGAAGGCTGCGGGCGGAACTGCAGGCGACGTTCACCGGCTGGCAGCCGCCGCCAAGCGCCGCCGCCGTCGGAACGGCCGCCGATTCGACGACCGGTTCGACGACCGGTTCGACGACCGATTCATCGACTTCGACGGTGGTGGTCGACGAATACTCGCCGCCGGCCGGCGGGGTCGTGGGCGACGCCCGGTCGTTGACGCTGGTGGTGGAGGCGTCGGGCGTCGAACGGCTGGGTCCGCCGACGGCGACGACGTCCTCGGCCGAGCTTCGCCTCATCCGTTGGTACTTGTCCGAAACCGGTCGCGGCTTGTTGCGCGAAGAGCTGCCGACGGTGCCCAACGAAACCAATCAGGCCGAGGTGCGGGACGCGGCGGTGCGGACCGTGGTGATGGACGAGGTCACGCGGTTCGAGGCGCGCTACTTCGACGGGTTCGACTGGCTGGAGGAATGGGCCGCGACCAAGATCGCCGCCCCGGACGCCGTCGAGGTGACGTTCGGCTGGCCGTCGCCCGGCGGACCGTCGTCGGACGCGACCACCGACGTCTTGTACCGGGTGGTGGTCGCCCTGCCGCCCGCCGTCGCGCCGCCGACCGGGGCGTCGACGACGGGATCGACGGCGCCGACGGCTGGGGGG
>JBOFFD010000238.1:0-2973 GCA_051648425.1 Planctomycetia bacterium | reverse complement strand
TGGCGGTGGCGATAGCGTTCACAAGGAAGGAACGGACGCGCCGCTGCGGAAAGCGGCGGCTAACGTGGAAGGGTTTTCGACGTGCCCACTCGCAGGTGTGGGTGGGGCGTTCGGAGGAGGAGTGGAATTCTGGCGGACCGGGAGGTCCGCCCTACGGTTTCTTCTCGGCGATCGTCGGCGCGAGGCGGGATTGTTAGGCGTTGGCGGCGGCCAGAGTGGGAGTGGCACGGTAGGTTTGGTCGACCTTGGCGAAGCAGTTGTAGAGCACGGCGAACCAGAAGTCGATTTCGGCGACGGTCATCGTCAGCGGCGGGCTGATGCGGACGACTTTGCCGGCCAGGGGGCCGAGCAGGTGGATCGCGTTGCCGGCGTCGTCGCCGAGGTAGGCTTGGCGGACGCAGGCGTTGGCGACGTGCCCCGCCGGTTCGCCGCCGACGGATTGGAACTCTATGCCGTAGACCATTCCTTCACCGCGCACGGCGCGGACGATGCCGAGTTCTTTGAGGCGCAGCAGGTGCGCTTCCACGCGCGGCGCGATCGACTTTACGTGGTCCATGACCTTGTCCGACTCGAACACGTCGAGCGTGGCCAATGTGGCGGCGCAGCCCATCGGGTGGGCCGACCAGGTGTCGGAGGCGCCGCCGTAGGGCATGGCGGCGAAGACGTCGGAGCGGCCGACCACCGCGTTGACCGGTACGCCGTTGCCCATCCCCTTGCCCAGTACGACGAGGTCGGGCGTGATTTGGTACTTCTCGAAGGCGTACATTTCGCCGGTGCGACCGAAGTTGGCCTGCACTTCGTCTAAGAGGAACGTGACGCCGTTTTCATTGCAGAATTCGACCAGCATTTGCAAGTAGGCGCGCGGCGGATGGAACGACCCGCCGCCGCCGAGGTACGGCTCCGTACACAGGCAGTTCAGTCGGCCGGCGTACTTCGTTTTCAGATCTTCGAGTTCGCGACGGTAGGGCGTCACGTCGAACGGTTGGTCGCGCAGTGTAAGATCGTCGCATTCCGTTTTCGGGAAGCTGATGAAGACGACCCGCGCGTCGCGGTTGGCGGAGTGTTCGTCGCCGGTGATCGCTTCGGAAAGACCTTTCTTTCCGTGGAAGCCGTGGCGGGTGGCGAGGATGACGTCCTTCGTGGGTTGCAGCGCCAGGCACGACCAGAGGGCTTTCTGAACCCCTTCGCTGCCGGAGGCCGACCACAGCACCTGCTGCATTTTCGCGCCGTATTCCGTCGCCCGCAGGCTGGCCAGCAGGCGGTCGTTCGCCTCGGCTTCGAGCGTCGAAATGGCGTTGTAGGTCGTGAGCGGCGGCAGCGCTACGTAGCCGTCGTCGCCGCAGGCCGGGTCGAGGACGTCGGCGGTCCATTGCAGATGGTGGGCGAACCGCTGCATCCAGCGGCGCGGGTTGTGGCCCAGGTTGGCGACCAACACGCCCGAGGTGAAGTCGGCCAACTTACGACCGTCGGCCGTCCAGTGGTACAGCCCGGCCGACTTCGCCAGCACCGCCTGCGTCGGCGTGAAGGTCCGCTGCGAAATCGGCTCTTCGGCGAGCGTCCGCTTGCGGAAGTCGTTCGAGCGCGGCTCGTTCACGAAGGAAATCGGCTCGGCCATCGGTTCAAACCCTCGCGGCGGATGGAAAGCGTCAGGGGAATGACAGGCGGGCGGCATCGGCGGATCGACGGTCTTACATCATCGCGGCAGCCACTTCCGGCGGTGCGACGGCGTACTCCAATGGTTCCATACTGTAATTCGCCCGGCCTTGCGACAAGTTCCGCAGCGAAGTCAAATAGCCGAACATTTCCCGCAGCGGCACCCGGGCCGTCACGATCCTGAGCAGGCCGCGGAAACCGGTTTCCTGGATTTCCGCCCGCCGCGTCCCCAGGTCGCTGATGACGTCGCCCATGAACTCTTCCGGCGTGGTGACGTCGAGCTTCATAATCGGTTCGAGGACGTCGCTGCCGGCTTGATTCAGACCCTGCTGAACGGCGGTCGCGACGGCGAAGCGGTACGCCTGCTCGTTCGATTCGCCGGGACGGAACTCGGCGCCGACAAGCGTGGCCTGAATGTCGATGAGGGGGAAGCCCAACAGGCCGCCGGCGAGGCATTGTTCCCGCAGCTCGGCCTGGACGATCGCCAGCATTTCCGGCGGCAAAGCTTCGACCGGGCAGTGGTTGACGAAGCGGAACGGCTCGGCGACGACGGGCGTCGCGGGGGCTTTCCCTTCGGACGCCTTGGCGCTCTTCGCCCCCTTGCCGCCCTTAGTCGGCGCGGCGGCCGCGGCCTCGGCGACCGGCTCCGATTTGCCGCCGTCGGCTAAGAGACGGAACGGCGTCAATTCGATCGACACCTTGGCGAACATGGCGCCCGCCGCGCCTTGACGGGCGCACTCGCCGTCGATGCGAATCGTGTCGTGGATCGTTTCGCGGTAGCTGACGCGCGGCTTGCTGACCCGCATCTTCAGTTTGTATTCCCGGGTCATTTTCTCGACGACCACCGATAGGTGCAGTTCACCCATGCCGTTGATGATCGTCTGCCCCGTTTCCTCACTCACCGCCGCCGTGAAGGTCGGGTCTTCCTTCTGCATCAGCCGCAGCGTGTCGATGAGCTTCTGTTTGTCGGCCGAGAACTCCGGCTCGATCGACTGACTGATGACCGTCTTCGGGAAAACGATCTTTTCGAGGATGAGCGGCGCCTTGGGATCGCACAGCGTGTCGCCGGTGTAAGATCCTTTCAGACCGACCACGCCGACGATGTCGCCGGCGACCGCCATATCGACCTTTTCGCGGTCCTTGGCCTGCAACTGCCACAGGCGCGTCACATTCTCCTTGATGTCGCGGGTGGCGTTCAGCATTCGGCTGGACGGCTTCAGCGTGCCGGAATAGACGCGGACGAAGGCCAGTTCGTCGTGGGTGTCGGCCTGGATCTTAAACACCAGGCCGCAGAACGGGGCGTCGTCGACCGGCGGCCGT
>JBOFFD010000237.1:0-4454 GCA_051648425.1 Planctomycetia bacterium | reverse complement strand
CGGAGCGTACCCGGTAATGGGTAAGAAACTTTACGTCGGCAACCTGCCTTGGACCTACACCGACCAAGATTTGCAAGCACTGGTCGAGCCGTACGGCCCGGTGGCGTCGGCCCGCATCGTCATGGACCGTGAAACGGGCCGGTCCCGCGGATTCGGCTTCGTGGAAATGGAAACCCGCGAAGGGTCGGAAGCCGCCCGCACGGCGCTCGACGGTTCGGCCATCAACGGCCGGAACATCAGCGTCAACGAAGCCCACGAACGGGGTGATTCCCGTGGCGGCGGCGGTGGTGGTGGCAGCGGCGGCGGTGGTCGCGGCGGTTACGGTGGCGGCGGCGGCGGTGGTCGCGGCGGCTACGGTGGCGGCGGCGGCAGTGGTGGTCGCGGCGGCTACGGCGGCGGTGGCGGCGGCGGCCGGGGCGGCTACGGCGGCGGCGACGGCTGAGGTCACCGCCTTCTCCATGGTTCTTCGGACCGCGACTCTCGGCGTCAAGCCAAGTCGCGGTCTTCAAACATGAGCAGGCCGAGCAGCAAGGCGATCGCCGAGTACATCAAACAGTACAAGGCGCACGGAAGAACATAGGTCAGCCAGGGGACGTCGGCGTCGGTCGCAATGGCCGGCGCGACGTTGAAGTATTCCAAGCCCGGCAGGACCAACGCGAAGAACTGAGCCATGAACTTCACGGCTTCGAATTGACCTTCGGTCTGCACCATCAGCGGGGCCATGTGCCCCAGTAAGAAGATGATGATGCAGGCCGTGATGTTGATGTGCAGCGGGAAGCGGGTCGAAAAGGCGACGCTGACCGCGGTCAAAATGGCGACCTGGAAATAGGTCAGCACCACGCCCGGCAGAATCCGCCACAACACTTTCAGACGCTCGGCGAACGCGGGAATCTCCGCCGCAGTCTCTTTCGCGTCGTACCCCACTTTGTAATACAGCGCGGCTAGGAAGACGAACGTCAGCAAGGCGAACAGCAGCGCGATCGCCGCCATGATTCCCAGGTATTTGCCAAGGATGAAGTCGAGCCGGGTGATCGGTTTCGACAGCAGGGTGATCGCCGTCTTACCTTCGATTTCATCGGCGATGGCCACGCTGGCCGCGAAAAGCCCGACCACCATGCCCGCGATCATGATGACCGCCAGCCCTTGGTCCTTCACCATCTTGATGTCTTCGCCGAAGGTGCGGTAAGGGATGAAGTCGAAAAGCACCAACAGGCCGGACACGACCATGAACACGACCCAGAAGAGGGGTCGGCGGATCAGTTCCAAGTTGGTCGTCGATGCAATCACCAGCGTTTTGTTCATGGCATCCGTTGCGGTTGGCGGTCTTCGTTGCGTTCTTCGTGATTCGGCGGTCGTGTGGTCAACGGCGTACTTCAAAGCCCTGAAACTCGCCCGTCGCCGTCGATCGTTCGTCGCGGCGGCCGTCGACCCCGTCCGCCCGTCTTCGTTCGACGTCGCGTAAAAACGCCTCCACCGCCGTAGACATTCCTTCTACGACGACTTCCACGTCTCCGTTCGCCAGATTGCGGACGTACCCCGCGACGGCGCGGCCGCGGGCGGTTTCCACCGCCGTCTGCCGGAATCCGACGCCCTGCACCCGGCCGAAAAACACGGCCCGGCGGCGTTCAATTCCGACCGCCGCGCCCGTTTCTTCGTCACCCGTGCGGTCGGACATGCGTCACCCGCCGACCACGTCGGACAGTCGCGCCACCCCGACCACTTCCGTCATACGAAACAACAGCCGCTTCCGGTTCACGGCGACCCCGTGGCGCACGGTTTTTACTACGTACAGTTCGCGGGTGGTGGAGGCGTCGCGCAAATCGTGCAGGTCGGCGTCGACGAGTTCGAGATAGTCGTCGCCGGCGCGGGCCAGTCGACCCACCGCCACGAACGGACTGACGCAGTCGACGACCACCTCGTTGCCGATCCAGGCGGCCAGCCGGCCGCGCAAGAGGTCGCCCGCCGCCGCGTGCGCCGCTATCGCCGACCCGGTCGTCGCGGCGTCCCCCACGATCCCACCGGACGGCGACCCGTCGGTTCGTTCGACTCCAGAATTCATCGCCGCCCCCCGTCGATGGCTTGTTCCACCAAACGGGTTATACATGACGAACCTGACGGCGTCCGACGTCGAAACCGTCGGCGCCGGCTTCAAGCCCGGTCAACCATCATTGAAGCGGCTGAACACCGAATCGAGCAGTGCGGCGTCGAGCGGCTTCGCTTCGCTCGGTCGGACGTCGTCCGCCTGACGTAGGATGGGCGTCGGATTGGTGGGCGTCCGGGCGTTGGCGGTCGCCGCGGCGCGAGCGGTGCTGAACGCGCTCGATCCGCCTTTGCCCAACCGGGTGACGTTGGCGACCGATCCGCGGGTTCCTTGGGTTCCGTCCCACGCGCGGAACGTGATCCGCGGCGTTCCGCTCGCAGCGCCGCTGGGGACGAACCGTACTCGGTCCGACGCCCGCAGCAGCCGCGCCCGCGTTTCCGAGACCGTGCCGAAATTGCGCCACGATCGGCCGGCGTTCAGCGAAAACTGCCAACGGCCGCGCGACGAACCGGTCAGTCCGACCACCGCCACACCGATCCGTGCGCCGGTGTTGCGGTCGGTCGCTCGGCCGCCCAAGAGCCGCGTGACGGTGACGCCAGCGGTTCCCGGAGTGAAGCGCACGGGAGTGCGCGGCCGCAGCACGGGTGCGAAGTTCGGTTCCGGGCCGTCGCCTTGCAGCCGTGCGATCGCCATGATGGGAACGGCGGAAGGGGTGTTCGCCCGGCTCGTTCCGACGAGCAGGATTCGGCCGGAGGAATCGACGGCGAGGCCGTTGGCCTGCTCCGTACCGGCGAAGTCGACCGTCGTCTTGCCGGCCGTGCCGAACGACGTGTCGACGACCCCGCCGGCGGTCAGGCGGGCGACGGCGAAGTCGCCGCCGTTGTTCGCCGAGCCGGCCACCAGAATCGCGCCCGTCGCTTGAATCAACAGGTCGGTGGCGAAGTCGCGCGAGCCGAAGTCGACGAGCGTGGTTCCGCCCGATCGGCCGAACGAGGTGTCGACGATGCCGTCGGGGGTTAAGCGGACGACGATGAAGTCGCCGCCGGTCGAGTTGGCGTCGATGAGGCCGCCTGCGACGACCAAGCGGCCGGCGGCGTCCTGCGCGACGGCGCGGGCCGTTTCGTCGGCCGCGAAACTGACCGCCACCGTACCGGCAAGGCCGGGCCGCGCCACCGTCGAAGTGGTTCCGAAGGTCGTGTCGAGCCGGCCGTCGGCGAGATAGCGGGCCAGGAAGAAATCGCCGTCGACCGATCGGTCGGCCGACGCCCCGCCGACCGCCACCACCCGGCCGTTCGACTGCAACGCCAGATCGAACACCGCGGAATCACGGCCGAAGTCGGTGGTCACCAAGCCGTCGCTGGAAAACGACAGGTCCAGCGCGCCGGCGGCGGTGTACCGGGCCAGCACGAAGTCGCCGCTGTCGGGTCCGCCGGCCGCCGTGCCGCCCGCCAGAATCCGGCCGTCGTTCAACACCTTCACCGTGAAAATCGTGTCGTCGTTGCCGGCGACGTCGGTCGCCACGAACCCGTTCGTGCCGAAGCCGGTGTCGAGCGAGCCGTCGACGTTGAACCGCGCGACCGCCAAATCACGGCCGTTCTGCGCCGAGGTCGTGAAGCCCGCCAGTACGATCTTGCCGTCCGGCTGCATGTCGACGGCGAACGCGCGGTCGGCCTGGTTGCCGACGGCCAGGGTCGCCAAACCGTCGCCGCTGAACGACGTGTCGAGTCGACCGTCGGGCAGGAAGCGCGCGACCGCGAACTGGTTGAAGACCGTGCCGGCGGTGACGATGCGGCCGTCGCCCAAAACGAAGACGGCGTTCGCCGCTTCCTCGCCCCCGAAAGAGGTGGTGACCCGGCCGTCGCCGCCGAACGCCCGATCCAGATCGGCCGACGCCGGCACTTCGCGCGACTCGAGTTCCTCCAACCAAACCCGGCGCCGTTCCGACCGACCCTGTACTCGCTTCATGATGCGCCGTCCTTTTCACCCGTTGCGACCAGACGTTCAACCGCTGCGCCGCCGTCGTTCTCTCGCCGAGCCTAGCGACCCCGGATCAGACTGTCAACCAAGCGAACACCGGCGGACGACGTCGGCCGCCGCGAAACGTCGACCGGCGCCGGTTGCACCGGTTAATCGTACCACGCGCCGGACCACCGTGGGGGCTGCGGTCGAGCCATCCCCGACGACTGGACTTGGCGGACGCGCGGCGTTTGACTACTTTGTCCGGGTGTCAGCCGGTTGGGCTGGCAGGCGTTTCCCTCTCTTTTATCAAAGATAGGGGAACCTCAATACGTCGCGGACTGTCCTTCGCCGAAAGAGGGGACGAGCACGGCGGGCGCCGGCTTGCAGCCTTCCCAAGCGTTTCACGGAACAATGCTCATATGAAAAACCTTGAAAAGGTGCGCAATATCGGGAT
>JBOFFD010000236.1:0-2355 GCA_051648425.1 Planctomycetia bacterium | reverse complement strand
CGACGTCCGCCGACGCCCACCCGCGCCGTTCGTCCCCTGGCGATCCCACTAGAAGCCCTCTTCGGACCTTCTTGCAGTCGGGGATCGCAATGGCCATTGTCGAGACGACTTCGTCGCTTTGTTCCTCCACGCGCTCGGTGCATGCCGGCGAGGCACGGCAGAAGGCGGGCGACGCCATCACCGACGCCATCTTCTGCACCGCCACCTTCACCTTCAACAGCAACCAAGACGTCCTTGATTTCCTTGAGAACGGCGTCGAACGCGAAGAGTACGGTCGGTACGGCAACCCCAATGAGAAGGTGGTCGAAAAGAAGCTCGCCGAGATGGAAGGGGGGGAGGCCGCGGTTCTTTTCAGCAGCGGCATGTCGGCGTTCGTCGGCTTGACGATGGCCAAGCTCAGCGCCGGCGACGAAGTGGTGCTGTTCGACGAATGCTATCACCGCAGCCGTGAGTTCTGCGTCAAACACCTCGGCCGCTTCGGCGTCGTCACCCGCCAGGTGCGGATGGGCGACTACGCCGCCCTCGAAGACGCCATCGGTCCCAAGACGAAGATGCTCGTGTCGGAATCGCCGACCAACCCACACCTCAGCGTGGTCGACTTGGATCGGTTCGTCGAAATCGGCCGACGGCACAACGTCGAAACCGCGATCGACGCCACCCTGGCCACCCCGTACAACCTGCAACCGTTGTCGTTCGGCGTCGACTACGTCTTTCACTCGGCGACGAAGTATCTCGCGGGTCACAACGACCTCTTAGCCGGCGTGGTCGTCGCCGACAAAGACAGATTGGAATCGATCCGCAATCTGCGCGGCATCCTCGGTTCCATCAACTCGCCGCACAACTGTTACCTTCTGCAACGCGGTCTTAAAACCTTCGCCCTCCGGATGGCGCAGCAGAATAAGAACGGCCAGGCGCTCGCCGACTTTCTGGAAAGCCACCCGAAGGTCGAAAAGGTCTTCTACCCCGGACTTAAGAGTCATCCTTACCACGACGTCGCCGCGCGTCAGATGCGCGGCTTCGGCGGCCTGCTGACGTTCATCGTCCGCGGCGATTGGAAGACCGCCAGCCGACTGGTCGACGCCGTCGAAATCCCGCGCATCGGTCCCAGCCTCGGCGGGGTCGAATCGCTCATCGAACAACCGTATCTGATGAGCTACTACAACTACAAGCCGGAAGAGCGGGCGCGCATCGGCATCGACGATTCGATGGTGCGGGTGGCGCTGGGCGTCGAAGACGCGGAAGACCTCGTCGCCGACTTCGCCCAGGCGCTCGACCGCATTTGACGCCGGCCGCACCACTTTTCGATGAAACGAACGCGATGAATTCCACCGAGACCGAAGGCGGCGCCCGCCCGCCGTGGCGCTTCCGCACCCGCGCCATCCATGTCGGGGCCGACAAAGACCCGGCCACCGGGGCCGTCGTGCCGCCGATCCATCTGGCGTCGACCTACGTGCAGGCCAAGGCGGGCGAATGGGGCGAGTACGACTACTCGCGCAGCGGCAACCCCACCCGTCACGCATTAGAAGTCGCGGTCGGCGACCTGGAAGGCGGTCTGCCCGCCCTCTGTTTCGCCTCCGGCATGGCGGCCACCCACTGCGTGACGATGTTGCTGGAAACGGGCGACGAAGTGCTCGCGGGACACGACGTCTACGGCGGCACTTACCGGCTGCTGCATAAGATCTGCAACCGGTCAGGCGTCGGCGTCCGGCACGTCGATACGACCGACCCGGCGGCCGTCGAAGCGGCGATCACCCCGGCGGTGAAACTGCTTTGGCTTGAAACCCCCGGCAACCCGCTGATGAGCATCACCGACCTGGCGGCGCTGGCGGAAATCGCCCGCCGCCGCGGCGTACTGATGGGCGTCGACAACACCTTCGCGTCGCCCGTCCTGACCCGGCCGCTGGAACTCGGCGCCGACGTCGTCATGCACTCGGCGACCAAATACCTCGGCGGCCACAGCGATCTGTTGGGCGGCGCCCTGGTCGTCAAAGACCCCGATCTTAGACGGCGGTTGTATTACACCCAAAACGCCACCGGCGGCGTCATGAGTCCGTTCGACGCCTTTTTGTGTTCGCGCGGTCTCAAAACCCTGGAGCTGCGGGTTTTGGAACAGAGCCGGTCGGCGTTGCTGTTGGCGGAACGGCTGGCGGCGCACCGGAACGTCGCCCGCGTCTTATACCCCGGCCTGCCGACGCACCCGGGGCATGACGTCGCCCGGCGCCAAATGCACAGCGGCTTCGGCGGGATGCTAACGTTCGAGCTGCGCGGCGGGTTCGAGAAGACGAAGTCGTTAGTGCAGTCGACGACGCTGTTCCAACTGGCCGTCAGCCTGGGCGCCGTCGAATCGCTGATCGA
>JBOFFD010000235.1:0-7727 GCA_051648425.1 Planctomycetia bacterium | reverse complement strand
CCCATTTCAGCGTGGCGCCGCCGATCGACTTTTTCAGTCCGTTGTAGATCGGGTCGCGGATGAGTTGATAGTTCGCCGCCACCACCTGGACGGTGGCGTCTTCGCCGGCGATCAGTACGTCGATGAATTCGCGGTTGATGGTGAACTGCGGCGAGCGAACGTAGGCCGGCAGTTTCCGACTCAGCAAGCCGGACCACAACCCCGGTTGCACGCCGTGCAGGTTGGCGGCGGCGCCGTCAACCGTGGTCGCCTGCCCGACGACCACCCAGCCGGGCGGAGTACCCAGGGCGAAGTCGGCCGCCGGCGCGCCGTCGCCCAGCGCCACCAGCGGTACGGCGACCGGCGCGGGTTGGGGGGCGTCGCGGACGACTTCGTCCCACAGCTTCCGTAAACCGCCGGCGTGTTCGTCCAGCGTCGGGCCGTTCGCCCAAGTCCGAAACGCCGGCGAGGCCGCCGCGATGCCGAACAGCCCGTAGTATTCCTTCGTCCGCATCGGGTCGAACTTGTGGTCGTGACAGCGGGCGCAGCCGATCGTGAGGCCGTTGAACGTCTTCCCCAACACGTCCAGCATGTTGTCGAGCCGTTCCGCTTCGTCGTTCGCCAAATCGACCGGGGCCGACGCCTGTTCCTGCAACTGCCACCAGCCGGTCGCCAGCAGGGCTTCGTTGCGCCCGTCCGCCACCCGCGGCGGCAGCAGATCGCCCGCCACCTGTTCCTTCACGAACCGGTCGTACGGCTGGTTGGCGTTGAAGGCCCGCACGAGGTAGTCGCGGTACCGCCAGGAGCCTTCGATTTCGTAGTCGTACTCATGGCCGGCGCTGTCGGCGTAGCGCACCAGGTCCATCCAGTGACGCGCCCAGCGTTCGCCGAACGCCGGCGACGCCAACAACCGATCGAGGTAGTCGTCCAACGCGGTCGCGCCGCCGGTGCGTACCGCGGCAAGGTCGGCGGGCGTCGGCGGCAGGCCGGTCACGGCGAACGACAGCCGCCGGGCGGCGGCGTCGGGCGGGGCGTCGGCCGCCGGTTGCAGGCCGACGGCTTCCATTCTCGCCAGTAAAAACCGATCGACGGCGCCGCGCGGCCACCCGGCGTTCTTCACGACCGGCGGTGTGGGACGTTCCAGCTTGCGAAACGCCCAGTGATCGAACGGGTCGCCGCCGGCTTGCTCGGCTTCGGGAAACGCCGCGCCGTCCGCAATCCACTTTTCCAGAACTTTGATCTGCGCGTCCGACAGCGCTTCATCCGGCGGCATCGCCGAGGTTTCGTCGCCGTTTCGGCGGACGGCCTTCATCAGCAGGCTGTCGGCCGGCTTGCCGGCGGCCACCGCCGGGCCGGCGTCGCCCCCGTCAAAGACGCCCTTTCGCGAGTCCAGCCGCAGGCCGCCCTTGCTCATGCCTTCCTTGTCCGAATGGCAGGCGTAACACTTTTCGGCGAGCAATGGACGGACGCGGTTCTCGAAAAACTCGTCGGCCGGCCCGGACGCCGCGGCCGCGGGAACGGCCGTCGCAAGGATGCAAAGCAAAGCCGATGGGCGGATCATGACCACTCCCCACGAAGGCGCGTAGAACCGATCGGAAAGGAGGCGTCCATCGATACGAGAAGATTATGGTCGTTTTGGGCGATGGACGGCAAGTGCGGCCGGTTTTATACCAAGGCCCGTCGGCGAGATTCGGCGGGCGACGGATCAGACCGCCGCCATCACCAGGGCCGCGTTTTGACCGCCGAAGCCGAACGAGTTCGACAGGGCGTGCGTGATCTTCCGTTCCCGCGCCACGTTCGGCGTGTAGTCGAGGTCGCAGACCGGATCGGGGTTGGTCAGGTTGATGGTCGGCGGCAGAACGCCCGATTGGATCGACAAGGCGGTGGCGGCCGCCTCCACGGCGCCCGCCGCCCCGATGAGGTGGCCGATCATCGATTTGATGCTGGAAAGCGGCACGCGGCGGGCGTCCGGACCGAACGCACCCTTCACCGCGTTCGTTTCCATCTCGTCGTTCAGCCGGGTGCTGGTGCCGTGGGCGTTGATGTAGTCGATGTCGTCGCGGTTGAGGCTGGCTTCCTTCAGCGCCGATTCCATCGCCCGGCGGGCGCCCCGGCCGGTGGGGTCCGGGCGCGTGATGCCGTAGGCGTCGGACGACGAGCCGTAGCCGGTGATTTCGCAGTAGATCTTGGCGCCGCGCTTCCGCGCCCGCTCGAACTCTTCCAAAACCAATACCGCCGCCCCTTCGCCCAGGACGAAGCCGTCGCGCTCGCGGTCGAACGGTCGGCTGACTTCCCCTTCGGGACGGTTCGACCGGCTGAGCGCGCCCAACGCGCCGTAGGCGACCAGCATGAGCGGTTCGAGCCGGCTGTCGGAACCGCCGGCGAGCATGACGTCGGCGTCGTCGCGGCCGATGAGGCGAAACGCTTCGCCGATTGCCTGGGTGCCGGCGGCGCAGGCGGTCGTCAGCGTGTTGCTCGGTCCTTGGGCGTTATGCAGAATCGAAAGATGCGACGCCAGCATGTTCGGAAGTAGCTTGAGGAGCCATAGAGGGAAAAGAGCCTTCGGGGCCAGCTCGCCGAACTTGTCGGACTGGAAGACGCCCTGGTCGTCCAGCGACGCGGCGATCGGGGCCGCCAGTTCGTCGAGCTGCATCGGCACGACGCCCGAACCCATGCAGACGCCGAAACGCCCGGGGTCGAGCGCGGCGGCGTTCGGGGCCGAGGCCGCCATCGCCTGGTGGGCGGCGCCGATGGCGAACTGGATGTTCCGCCCCATCAGCTTCAGGTTCTTCCGATCGGTGATGAAGCGCCGAACGTCGAATTCCTTGATTTCGCCGCCGATGCAGGTCGGATAGCCGTCGGTGTTGAAGCTTTCTATCTGCGAAATGCCGGATCGGCCTTCGCAGCAGCCCTTCCAGAACTCCTCGGTGGAAGTTCCGTTCGGAGCGACCACCCCGATCCCGGTGACGACCACTCTGCGCATCACTGCACCCCGACTCATGTCAGTCCGCGAAATCCCTCCGTGGCGTTCGGCGCCGGCACGTCCTTGCGGCGTCTCCGTCGACGACCTTCCGCGAACTTGAACGGAAGTTGTCGGCGACTTCGGGTATCATGGTCGCGACGCCGTTACAACTCAACCTACACCATTCAGTTTATCTATTTTAGCAGGCGTCGCCGCGTCGTAAGAACGGCAACAACGCTACATTTCGCCGATGGCGACCTTTGGCAGGGATGGAAAGAAGGGATGCGCCGTCGGCGATGGACGGCTGACGAGGGGCCGGCCGAAGCCGGCGCCCGATCGCCGCGAACGAGAAAGAGACTCGGCGTAGGAGCGACGCCGGGGGGGCTTAATCGCCGCAGCCGCCGCAACCGCCGTCGCCCCCGCCGTCGCCGTCGCCAGAGCTGTCGCTGGAGCCGCCGTCGCTGGAACTGCCGCTGGCGGCGTCGTGGGCCGGCTTCATGACTTTGTGCAGGGCGTCGTACTCGGTGCCGGCGAGGACCGCCGGGCCGTTCACGGCGCACCCCAGCAGCAACAGGCCGATGGCGGCGTCGGCGGGTATGGCCGACTCGTTTTTCACGCCGTCGTAGCGAAGGCGGATCGTCGCCAGCCATTGGTCGCCCCAACGGCTTCGCATTGGACGAATGAAGAATAAGGCAAAGGCGAAGATCGCCGCCGTGATCGTCCCAAGCACGACGAATTCGACCGATTTTTCGCGGGCGATCCCAACGACGATCTTGGCGACCCCCAGCAACGCGACCAATCCGACCATCAACGCGGGCTGCCAGCAGGCGGCCGAACGGTCGTGGTCGTCGACGACCAGCCCCAACTGCTGCAACCGCGGCGGCGGCTCCTTGAACCGTTTCACCAACTCGGGAAAGAGTCGGTCGACGTCGGTCTGCTGCCTAGCCATGTCGGCCGCCGCCGCCAGGATCGCCGGTGCGTCGTCTGGGACTACGCCTGGAACCACCGCTCGGCCGTTCACCGCGTCGATGGTCAATCGACCGTCCATCGCCAACTTCGTCAGAACGGTGCGCGCCATCCCCACACCGCCGCCGGCCAAATACGCCGCTTCATAGATGTCGAGATCCGGTTCGTCCTCGAACGGATTTTCAAACGGTTGGCGGTACGCTCGCCTCAACAACCACGCCGCCGCCGCGGCGACGGCGGCCGTCGCGAAAAAGACCGTCAGGAACGCCGGCCCCTGGAGATCGAGCGGCCAAGGAAGGGCGGCGGCCGCGGGGACGCATCCGACGACGGTCGCGGCGGCCAAGCCGGTCGCCAAAGCGGCTCCGCGCCGAAACGCCGTCGCCGACAAGGTCGGCCGTTTCAGCATCCAGTACCGGCGACGGTCGACGCGGGCGAAGCGGCCGAGGTCGCGGAACCGTTCGTCCGCCGCCGGCCAGATGTCGCGCGGCGGTGGACCGAAGGATCGTTCATAGGCCGCCAGCGTCGCTTGGTACCATTCCCGATACTTGTTCTTTTCAGCCGCGCCGCCCTTCGTCGGTCCGTGGTGCAGCGGAAACTTCAACACCCGGCCGCAAAGATCATCCCAATACGAGCGGGTGTAGACGAGATGCAGATGCCACGCTTGGTCGACGGCGTCGGAAGGGCAGACCGGCCCGTCGGCGACCGCCGCCAGAAAGAGGAACTTGCGGTACTCGGCGACGACGCGGCGGGCGTAGACCCCGCGCCAATCGTTGTCGCGGGCCAAGCGGGTGGTTAAATCGAACGAGGATGCGGGGTCGTCGAGGGGGAAGCGTTGGATTTCGGACCAAAGGGCGGCTTGCTCGGGGATCACGACGGCTCCTTGGTTGAGGCCGGCCCGATGGCGGAGAAGGTCCGCCGTCGGTCTATTTCGTCGAAAGCTCCAGTTTCAGCGACTCGAAACGGCTGCGGTATTCGGGACCGCCCAGGTCGGGATAGAAGTTCGCGACGAACGAAAACAGCGCTGCTGCTTTATCGATTTCGCCCAGCCGGCGGTGGCATTGGATCGTTGAATACACCGCCTCGAACCACTCCGGGGCGCCGCGCTTGAGGCCGCGGGTGAGCTTGCCCCAGGTCGCCGCGCTGTCGACGAAGTTGCCGGCGGCGTATTGGCTGCGGGCCAAGCTGACGAGCACCCGCGCTTCGCGAGGCGCCTCGGCGGAAAGCTCGCGCAACTGGTGGGCGCCGGTGGAGAAGTCGCCCAGCGCGCCGTGCGCCTCGGCGACCAACAGCCGCAGTTGCAGCCGTTCGGCGGGCGCGAAGCCGGCCAGCTTTTCCTTGAACCGCTCGCCGGCCGCCTGGATGACGACGGCCTGACACTTCCGGCGGTCGGCCGCCAGGCGCTCGTCGAGCGGCGACAGTTTCAGCAGCGCTTGCAAGAGCGACCGCTCGGCTTTGGGATCGACGGCCGGGAAGCCGGCGCGGACGGCGGCGACGGCTTTTTCCGGGTCCGGCCGCCGCAGGTAGATGTCCAGCAGCGCCTGCCAGGCGCGACCCAGCAGGTCGGGCGCGGCGCGCTCCGCCACGACGGTTTCCAACTCGGCGGCGGCCGTCGCCAAGTCGGGCGGTTCCCCGGCCGCGGCCGTCCGGGCCAAACTGTACCGCAGCCGGGCCAACACGGCCGCGCCGGTCTTTCGGTCCGATGCCAACACCTTGTCACCGTCGGAGACGATCTTTTTCAGCTCGGCCGTCGCTTCCGCGGGGGTCGTCAGCGGCTTGGCCCCCTCGGGAACCCGCAGGCCGAGGGCTTGATCGTGCAGGATGCCGCCGAGGGCGTCGACGGCGGCCGCGTACAGCCGATGGCCGGGCGGAACCTGCCGGTAATGGTCGACGGCCGCCGCCCAATCCTTCGCCCGTTCGTCGAGTTCGCCCAACAGGGCGTGCCCCTCGGCGGCGTCCGGAGTAGCTGGATAACTCATCGTCAGCTTGGTCAAAAGAAGTCGGTAGCGGGCGATGAGCGCCGCGGCGTCGGGCGAAGTGGCGTCCGACCGTCGGCCGGCGTACTCTTTGGCCGATGCGTAGGCGGCCGACAGCAGGCTGGGCGCCGCCTGCGGGCTTTGCGGCGCGAGGTCGGCGCCGCGGGCGAGCCGTTCGGCGGCGTCGGTGAATCGGCCGGCCTCGAACGCCGTCATGCCGGCGGTGTAGCGCAGCTCGGCGCCGAGCGGCCGAGTGGTCGCCGACGCCTCGGCGGCCGCGATTGCGCGGTCGAAGGTTCGCAGCGCGGCGGCGTACTGTTTCGTCGACCGTTGCACGTTCGCCAACCGTCGCAACAGACCGACGCTCCCCCCCGACGCCGCCGCGCCGGAAGCCGAGCCGGCCGTCGCCAACACCCGTTCGCCGCGCCGCGCCCAGTATTTGCCGTTCGCGGCTTCCAGGGCGTCGAGGACCGCGAGGGCTTGTTCCTGAACGGCGTCGGCGGCGCGGGGATCCGACGGCCGCAGCCCCTCGGCCTGTCGCAGCATTGTTTCAAATCGCAGCAGCCCCGCTTCGGGGTCGGCGTCGCCGGCGAGGGCTTCCAGCAGCGTCACGGCGGCGGCGACTTGGTTTCCATCCAGCAGGAACCGCAGTTTGAGCCGGCGAGCTCGCGCGGCGAACGCCGGAGGGGTTTCCGGCCGATCGAGCCGTTCGACGAGTTCCATCGCCGCCTTCGGTTCGCTTACCAGAGCCAGCAGTTCCGCCAGCGACAGGTGACTCTCCAATGTCACCGGCAGCGTGCTGTATTCCTTAGCGAACCGCTCCAAAACGCCGCGGGCTTTGCGGAGGGCGTCGGTCCGCGGCGTGCGGGCGCCGTCGTCCTTTTCGACGCGACCGAGCGCCAGCCAGGCGGCCCCCAGCCGGTACTCCACCGCCGACGAAAGCTGCGTGAGTTGGTCCCAGGTCAGTTCGTCCGGGTTCGTTTTAGCGTTCGGTTCGCGTTCCGAAAGCTCCTTGGCGACGCCGCGGTCGACGGCGTCGAGCAAGGCGACCGCCTGCTTGGCCGCCTTCCTCGCGGCGTCGACGAACGGACCGGGGTCGACGGCGACCTTGGCGATTTCGCCGGTGAGCCGCGCCCGTTCCAGCAGTCGACCGGCCCAGCGGTAGCGCAGCAGAGTCGACGGCCCCGGCCGCGCGGCGACGGCGGTCGTGGCGCCGTCCACCAGTTGATCGGCCCGTTGGAACAACGCCGCGCGTTCGGCGGCGTCGGCGGTGCGGGCGCCGCGGTCCGACAGCGAACCGGCCAGTTCCAGTACCGCTTTACCGCGCAGTTCGGCGTCGACGTCGGTCGAGGCGAGCAGATTTTCGCAGTAGCGTTCAAGGAGGCCGACGAGCTGGCGTTCGCGCAGGGCGTCGAAGAAGACTTCATCGGCGGCGGACTCGGCCGCCGCCGTCGCCGCCGAAAGAACGAGACAGGCCAACACCGCGAACTGGACGCCGTCGCCGTTGGTCATCCGCGGTCGCCTTTGAGGCGGGCGTTGTCGATCAGCGTGTGCGTGCCTTTGTTTTCGGAGGCGAGCAGACGGGCGGTGGCGGCCGGCGGGCGGGTGGCGTCGAGGTGGAATTGCACGACGTGGATCGTCGCGCGGTTGCCGCCTTTCTTCGCGGCCAGCGATTTGTTGCGGGCGGTGAGGGCGTCGACTTCGGTCTTCGACAGATCCTCGACGTCGCTGAGATAGAAGATGACGTCGGGCCGAAGGTTGAGCGCCATGACGAGCGCCCCCACATGGTTCGACCCGCCCTGGCCTTCGACCTGCATCACGTCTTCGCGGGCCTTTTCGCGGAGTCT
>JBOFFD010000234.1:0-2057 GCA_051648425.1 Planctomycetia bacterium | reverse complement strand
TCCGACATGTAGTCGACGGGCGGCGCGGTGAAGACGACGTCGGGCCGTTCGCGGCGCAGGAACTCCGTCACCTTGCGGCGCGAAGGGTTGTCGTGGCAGATGGACAGGTCGCGGAACTCGAGGCAGTGGTAGTCGGCGTGCAGCAAGGCGGCGGCGGCGGCGGCCTCGGCCCGGCGGATGCCGGCGATTTCCTCGGCGGAGTGCTCGGCGCTGCCGCAGTCGCCGGGGGTCATGGTGGCGACGCCGACATGACAGCCGCGGCGGCGCAGCAAGGCCAGGACGCCGGCGCACTGGATTTCGACGTCGTCGGGGTGGGCGTGGATCGCAAGAACGCGCAACGAGTCGGCCATGCGCCGCTGCTCCTCGGAGGGTCGTGATTCAATCGTCGGAGTTGTATGGAAGCGGCGGCTTAGGACAGCGGGCGGGCGGCAGGGAAAGACGGACGAAGGATCGTCCGGCTCTTGAAGGCTTTGCGGCCGTTGTTATGATGTGATGAAGGGTAAGAACCGTTCGTAGACTTCGGTCGCCGGACGACGCCATCCCTTCTTTCGACCGTGTCTTCTACGATGTACGACACCTGAAACGACTTTGGGCGCGACCGCCCGCGGACACGTCTCGGTCGTCGACGGCATCGAAGGGCGCGGTCCGCCGTGGGTTCCACCCGACGACATTCTTCGACCATTTTGGTCCGAGGCGCTTTTGTCGCAACTGATCGCTTGGCTGGGAATCCTCCCGGTCTTCATCTGGCTGACGCGCTTCGTCCTCGACGGCTACGACGTGGAAAGACACCCCTCCGCTACGGCCGAGCGGCGCGACGGTTCGCCGTCGAACCGCCGACCATCCTTCGTTCTCGTCCGCACGGCCGTCCGCCGCTACGAACGATACGGCGGGATTTTTTCGGCGAAGGTTCTCGTCCCTCTCCCCGTCTCAGTCCGTCGACCGTCGTCTCCCGCGCGGACCTGGCCGTAGCGGCGGACGACGACGGGACGTCGACGGCGCGTCATCGGCACTCCACCGGTCGTTCGCCGCCCCCTTCCTTCGTTCTTCCCGCCCGGCCGACCCTTCGCCGCCGCCGCCGTCCTGTGCCCACGGCTGGTCGCCTCCACCGTTCGGTGGATAAGAAACGGGCTTCTCTATGATCGTTCTGGCGCAGCTTATTCCGGATGCGGTTAGCCTCTTGTCCTTCGGCGTCGCAATCGGCGCCGGGGGAATGTTCCTGGTCATGCGCGACCAGGAACGGTTCAAAATCAAGACGGCCCAGCAAAAGGCCGACGATATCCTGAATCAAGCAGGCCGCGACGCCGAAAACCGCGGCAAGCAGGTGCTGCTCGACGCCCGCGCCGAATCGCTGCGCGAACGCGAGCAGTTGCTGGAGGAAGTGCAGAAGACCCGGTCGGAACTGCGCGAACTCGAACGCAATCTCGACAAACGCGAAGACGGCCTCAGCAACCGCCAGGCCCAACTCGACAAGCGCTCCGTCACCCTCGACAACACCCAGCGGAAGGCGTCGGAAACCGCCGAACTGTACGAACGGAAGAAAGACGCCCTGGAACGGGCGCTCGCCGAACAGCGCGAAATCCTGCACAAGCTCACCGGCATGGATTCCAAACAGGCCGAGGAACTGCTGCTGCGGCGTCTGGAAACCGACTTCCAAGACGAGATCGGCGCCCGCGTGCTGCGCGCCGAAGAAGAAGTGAAGCGACGTTCGGAGGAACGCGCCCGCGAAATCCTGGCCACCGCGATTCAGCGCTACGCCGCCGAACACACTGCCGAGTCGACCGTCGCCACCGTCGACATCCCCGGCGACGACATGAAGGGCCGCATCATCGGCCGGGAAGGCCGCAACATCCGCGCCTTCGAGAAGGCCACCGGCGTCGACGTCATCGTCGACGACACCCCCGGCATCGTGGTCGTCAGTTCGTTCGACGGCGTCCGCCGCGAGATCGGCAAGATCGCCCTCATGAAGCTGATCGCCGACGGCCGCATCCACCCCACCCGCATCGAGGAAGTCGTCGCCGAGACGAAAGAAGAGTTCGACGCGCACATCATCGAACTGG
>JBOFFD010000233.1:0-2599 GCA_051648425.1 Planctomycetia bacterium | reverse complement strand
ACGTGCAACTGGTGTTGAAGCGCGAGGAAACGCCGGAGTGCCGGTTGACGAAGGCCGGCGGTCCGCGCCCCTGTTTAGGCCGATCGGCCTGGCTGCGCGGCCCGAAGCCCCCGGCCCACGATCCGACCGACGCCTGCTTCCCCGGCGAAACCGCCTACTGACGAACGGGTCGACGGTTGCGCCGATTCCGTTACTCGACGTCGGGTCGTGACGCTTGACGTACGGCGTGGCCGCTGGCCCGCCCCGGTGCGGCGGTCGGGGCGAATCCTTGCTTCGATCACGGAGGCTCGACCTGACGTCCCCCTGGGGCGGGCGAGCGGCCGCGCCCTACGATCGCTCTCTGCGTCCCAACGATTCTTGGAATCCGTTGCCGCGAACACCCGTCTTCGCCGAGTAGTCGGGACAGGCTTCGCTCGACTACGAAGCGTGGTCTTCCATCGCGTTGAAGGCGGCGGGGAAGAAGTCGATCAGGTCGGTGGCGATGAGCGACGCCATGTGACCCGCGGCGGCGGCGAGGTCGCCGGCCGTGCCGTGCAGCCAAACGCCCAGTTGAGCGGCGTCGAACGGTTCCATGCCTTGACCGACCAGGGCGGCGATGAGGCCGGTCAAGACGTCGCCCGAACCGCCGGTCGCCATGCCGGGGTTGCCGGTGTGGTTGACCGCGGTGCGGGTGCCGTCGGTGATGATCGTTTCATGCCCCTTCAAGACGACGACGCTGCGGTACGAAGCGGCGAAATCGAGGGCGGAGCCGAGGCGGTCGTTCTCGATCTCGGCGATGCTGACGCCGGTGAGGCGCGCGAACTCGCCGGGGTGGGGGGTCAAAATGGTCGGCCCCGGCCGTTCGATGAGGCGGGGCAGCAGGTGCGGCCAACCGCTGAGCAGATTGAGGCCGTCGGCGTCGATGACAAGGGGTTGACGGCGGACCAGCATGAGCGATTCGAGCAGCTCGGCGAGGTCGTCGCCGACGCCCGCGCCGGGGCCGAAGGCGACGACGTCGGCCACCCAGTCGAGCAGCGTGGCGCCGGCGGCCGCGCCGAGCCGGCCTTGGGCGTCTTCGACCAACGGCAGCGTCATGTAGCAGGGGTCGTGGCCGGCGATGATGCCGACGCTGCCGGCGGGACAGGCGATCGTCACCAGGCCGGCGCCGCCGCGGAGGGCCGCCTTGCCGGCCAGCGCCGCCGCCCCGGCCAAGCCGCGGCTGCCGCCGACGATAAGCACCCGGCCGAAGTCCCCCTTGTGGGCGTTGGGATGCCGCGGACCGAGTTTCGGCAGGGTCGCCGTGCGCGTGGCCGACGCTCCGTGGCTCGGTCGCACGATCGGCTCGGCCTCTTCGTCGACCGCCTGGTCGGATACGCGTTGCGCCGTCCGTTCCGTGGTCATCCCGTGCTCCTTCGGTGCGAGATTGATCGGCGTCTCTCGACGATGTGATGATAGAGGCGTCGAAACGAAAACGTCCACCTTCCGTGGACGCCAAGCCGTTCGTGGGACGTCGGCGGAACAGTTCGGCGATGGGACTTCCGTCGTCGAACGGGAAGTGACTCGCGGTGGCGGCGCTTGCGTGCGTCGACCTGACTGACGAAAAAAGGGCGTTCTGCCCGTCGAAAGTCAATCTAGCATAAGATAGCCGGCGGCGTCAATCCGGCCGTCCGACGTTGTCGCGCTTGGTATCGAGTCGGCTATGGTTCGCCGTCGGCCGGTCGCGTAGAACGGCATGCTTCGCCGGCGGTGCGGGACCGGCGGCGGGGGACCAGGAGGACGGAAGCCTTGCGCGTGTTGGTGATCGGTCAGGGGGGACGCGAGCATGCGCTGGCGTGGAAGCTGAAGCAGTCGCGGAAGGTGACGAAGGTGTTCGTCGCGCCGGGGAACGCCGGCACGGCGGCCGACGCCGTCAACGTGCCGGTGGCCGAGGACGACGTCCTCGAGCTGACGCGCCTTTGTCGCAAAGAGGCGATTGAACTGGCGGTGGTCGGGCCGGAAGGGCCGCTGGCCGCGGGCGTCGCGGATGCTCTACGGGTGGCCGGCGTGCCCACGTTCGGCCCCGGAAAGGCGGGCGCCGAGCTTGAGGCGAGCAAGGTCTACTGCAAGCATTTCCTCCGCCGCGGCAACATTCCGACGGCCGATTTCCGCGTCTTCCTCGACATGAAATCGGTGCTGACCTACCTGGAAGCAAAGCCGGGGCCGTGCGTCGTGAAAGCCGACGGCCTGTGCGCCGGCAAGGGGGCGATCGTTTGCGACGACGCCGACCAAGCCCGCGAAGCCGCCGAGCGCATGCTGCTGCGGAAGGAGTTCGGGGCCGCCGGCAAGCAGATTCTAATTGAAGAACGGCTTGTCGGGCCGGAAGTCAGCGTGTTGGCGATCACCGACGGCAAGACGATCGTCACGTTGCCGTCGTGCCAAGACCACAAGCGGGCGCTCGACGGCGACCAGGGGCTCAATACCGGCGGCATGGGCGCCTACAGCCCCGCGCCTTTGTTGACGCCGGCGCTGGCGGCCGAGGTGGAGCGGTCGATCCTCATTCCCACTTTGGCGCGGCTGGAACGAGACAAGACCCCGTTCATCGGCGTCTTGTACGCGGGCGTCATGCTGACCGCGACCGGTC
>JBOFFD010000232.1:0-5449 GCA_051648425.1 Planctomycetia bacterium | reverse complement strand
CCGACCGGCTGTTCGAGTCGGGGACGGCGGCCGCCTGCGCCGGCAAACCGTACTTCATCTCGCAAGACGACCCGTTCGACCTGTGGCAACTGATCGACGGCATCTTGACCGCCGCCCACGGCGCCCCGGTGGTGAAGCGGGTGTCGGCGCGGACGGCGTACGCCGTCGGCGCCGTGTTGGAAACCGTGTACAAACTGCTGGGACGGCGCGACGAACCGCCCATGACGCGGTTCGTGGCGGCCCAGCTTTCGCACCCGCACTGGTTCGACGTCTCGGCGGCCAAACGCGACCTGCGGTTTACGCCCCGCTTGTCGATTGAAGACGGCCTGCGGAAGCTCGCCGCCTGGTACGACGCGCACCCCGAGGCGTGCTACTGGAACCGTCCGGCATGACGAGCGGCCGGACCGTTCCGGGTTAGCCGCCGCTTTCCGCAGCGGCGCGTCCGGGAACTGAAGGTCAGGAAAAGACGCGCCGCTGCGGAAAGCGGCGGCTAACGAAAACGATGGAGAGGATTGCACGCATGGCCGGTTTGACGCTTCTGCGACGCCAGCATCCCTTGGCCGAGCCGGCCGCCCAGCGGACGATGTTGGCCGGGGGGTCGCTGCCTACCTTTGAGGCGACGCTGGCGGCGCACGGCCAGGGTCCGCTGGCGGCCGTGGGCGTCGACACGCTGCAGATCAACGTCGGCCGGCTGTGCAACCAAACCTGTCGGCACTGCCACGTCGACGCCGGCCCCGACCGCCGCGAAATCATGACCCGCGAGACGTTGGAGGACTGCTTGGCCGCCGTCCGGCGCGGCGGCGTGAAAACCGTCGACGTCACCGGCGGCGCCCCGGAAATGAACCCGCACTTCCGTTGGTTCGTCGGCGAGTTGCGGGCGCTGGGGGTCCGCGTCGTCGACCGCTGCAATCTCACGATCCTGCTCGCCCCCGGATTCACCGATCTGCCGGAGTTCTTGGCCACCCATCACGTAGAGATCGTCGCGTCGCTGCCGTGCTACCTGCCCGAAAACACCGATAAGCAGCGCGGCGACGGCGTGTTTTGGAAGTCAATCGACGCTCTAAAGAAACTGAATGAATTGGGCTATGGTAAGACTGACACCGGCCTGACGCTGTCGTTGGTGTACAACCCCGTCGGTTGGAAGTTGCCGCCCGATCAAACGACTTTAGAGGCCGCGTACCATCAAGAACTGTCTGAACGTTACGGCGTGACGTTCAATCGGTTGTACACCATCACCAACATGCCAGTGAGCCGGTTCCTTGATGATCTGTGCGAAGCAGGTCGATTCGACGAGTACATGTCGCTGCTGGTCGACAGTTTCAACCTGACGGCGGCCGAGGGCGTGATGTGCCGATCGTTGGTGTCGGTCGGTTGGGACGGCCTACTTTACGACTGCGATTTCAACCAGATGTTGGAATTGCCGGTGCGCGCCGGCCTGCCTCGGCACATCCGCGACTTCGCGGTCGAACCGTTGGGGAGCCGTCGAATTGCGGTCGGGCGTCATTGTTTCGGATGCACCGCCGGCGCCGGTTCGTCGTGCCAAGGCGCCACCACATAGTCCGATCGCTTGAATCGTTATTCACGATTCGTCCGGACGGTCCACTTTTTCGCTCTTTCAACATTCGACTTGTCGAAATAAGGGTAGTCCACTAATTCTTCCTAGGACAGCAGCGCCACAATCGTCCATGATCGACATTTCGGTCCCCACCCGCCCACGACGGCGGCATGAGTATCACCTGGGAACTTCATTGGTGAAGGTTCCGGGTGGGATTTTCACGCCCTGGTCATCGGAGTCGTCGTCGGCATTACGTCGGAACGCAAGTTGGAAACGGTCTTGCAGCGTCGTTTTGTGACGGTGAACCCGACGGAGCAAACCCGTCGGTCGCACCGCTCGCGACGCAAGGAGTTGGGTGATGGTCATGAAAAGTATTTCGGCGGCGGCGGTGGTTTTCGTCTGCGCCGGCTGCGGGTACTTTGAAACAACGCGTGGCCCGGTCCATGGCAAGGTTTTTCTAGACGGCGCGCCCCTTGAGAACGGTCAAATTGTTTTCGTTCCGCTCGAACGAGGACGCGCGGCGCCGGTCAACGCACGCATCGTCTTGGGCGAATTCGTCCTCGAACGGCGGGTCGGTCCCCGACTCGGTCGGCAGCGCGTCGAAATTCGCTCGTACCGCAATTCGGTCGATTCGCGAGCCGACGCTCGTCCGACGCCCGACGTGCTGGCCGCCGCCCCGACGAAGTCGGAAGTCGAGCAGGTGCTGCCGCGCTGCTACAACGAGGAAAGCGTGCTGTCGGCCGAAATCAAACCGACCGACAACCTGCTCGCGTTTAAACTGAAGCGGAACGGCGAGTAGCCCGTCGTCCGTGGTTCTATTTCCCGTCGGTCGTTTCCGGCGTCTTAGCCAGTACGTCGTCGACGACGGCGTCGGACGTGATTCCCTCGGCGGCCGCCTCGAAGTTCAGCACCAGACGGTGCCGCAGCGCCGGCATCGCCACCTGGCGGACGTCGTCGAAGCCGATGTTGTACCGCCCCGAGGTCAGCGCCCTCACCTTCGCCGCCAGAATGAGCGCTTGCGCCCCGCGCGGACTGGCCCCCAACCGTACGTACTGCTCGGTCGCCGCGACGGCGAACTCGCCGCCGGGGTGCGTGGCCAGCACCAACCGGACCGCGAAATCCTTGACGTGCGGCGCCACCAACACTTCGCGGATGAGCGCCTGGTATCGGCGGATTTCCACGCCGGTCGTCACCTGTCGCGGCGCTTCCACCGCGGCGCCGGTGGTTCGGTCTAAAATCGCGCCGATCTCTTCGCGGTTCGAGTACGGCACCACCAGCTTGAACAGGAAGCGGTCGAGCTGCGCCTCCGGCAGCGGATACGTGCCTTCCTGCTCGATCGGGTTTTGCGTCGCCATGACGAAGAACGGCTCGGCCAGGCGGTGGACGTGCCCCCCCACCGTCACCGAGTGTTCCTGCATCGCCTCCAAAAGGGCCGACTGCGTCTTCGGGGTGGCGCGGTTGATTTCGTCGGCCAGCACCATTTGCGCGAAGATCGGCCCGCGCTGGAAGCTGAAGCTGCGCCGCCCGGCGTCGTCGGTCGAAATGACGTTCGTGCCGAGGATGTCGGCGGGCATGAGGTCGGGGGTGAACTGAATGCGCTTGAACGAAAGGTCGAGCACGTCGGCCAGGGTGCGCACGAGCAGCGTCTTGCCGAGGCCGGGCACGCCTTCCAAAAGCGCGTGGCCGCCGACGAACAGACAGGTCAGCACGCCCGCCACCGTCTCGTGGTGGCCGACCACCGCCTTGCCGATTTCCAGCCGCATCCGTTCGTAGGCGTCGCGGAACTCGGCGGCCCGCTCTTCGACCGGCCGGCCGTCGGGCAGCGCGACGGTGAGGGCGTCGACCGGAGACGAAGGATCGGCGGTGCTGGAACTCATCGGCGGCTCTCCTATGGCCGGACCCGAAACCGGCGGACGCCCGCCGATCGATCCCCGCCGATCGTTGTAGGGACCGATTTCGCGGAATCGACGCGGGCCGACGCCGTCACTCCGGCGCCGTCACTCCGGCGCCGTCACTCCGGCGTGAGCGACGGCGCGAACTGCCCCCACAACCGCTCGAACTCGGTTTGAAACGGCGCCACCAGCCGGCGGTCGCTCGAAACGATGAAGTTCTCTTGGTTCTCGGCGGCGGCCGAGCGCGTCCAATTGTAGCTGCCGGTCAAGAGCAGGCCGTCGTCGAAGATGGCGAACTTGTGATGCATGTGGGCGGAGCTGTAGTCGACCCGCACTCCGACGCCGGCGTCGCGCAGTCGAAGTACGTCCGACCCCAAGTCGCGGGCCTTGTCGCCGTCGGTGACCAGACGCACGGCGGCCCCCCGCTGGTGCGCCTGCACGATCGCGTCGGTGATCCGGTCGTCGGTGATGGTGAAGACGCAAAGCTCGGCCGATCGCCGCACGGTGCGCAGCAGGCCCAGAATGGCGTTCAGGCATTCGTCGCCGGGGCTGAAGTGGGAATCGGCCCGTTCGACGGCCGCCGTCGGTTCGGCGAAGACCTTCATCGCCGCCTCCAGCCATTCCAGCACGGCGGTCGCCCGCGGGTCGGCCAGGCGTTCGCGGGCCAGCTCGAAGGCCCGACTCCGGCCGGCCGCGCGGTCGGGCGGCGGCAGGTCGCCGACCAACTCCGCCAGCGCCTGCCGTTCGCCCCGGCTCATGGCGGCGTCGTCCAACGTGCTCTCCAGAGCGGCGCGCCAGTCGGCGGGGGCGGGGGTCGTCATCGGTGGAAATCCTCGCAGCGTGGTGTTCGGTCGAAGCGTCGACTGTTGTACGGGACGCCGCGTCGGCCGTCGCTTGAAACCGGCGCACCGTCGGCCGGGTATACCTCGCCGAACCGTTGCACCGATCCGCACGAAAGGCTGGCGACCCATGACGACGACGCACCTCCGCCGACGATTGTTCCTGGCGACTTCGCTGGCGCTGGTCGCCCTCGTCGCCTTGCCGCCGGCGACGGCCGCCGAGAAGGCGTCGCCGTTGGCGGCGAATTTCCCCGCCGGGGCGGCGATGGTCTTGGAAGTCGACGGCGTCGCCGAGCTGGTCGAACGCATCGAGCAGGCCGGCTTCTCGCGCTGGCTGTTGGAGCAGCCGCGCTACAAGGAAGCCGCCAAGTCCGCCGAGTTCAAACGGTTCCTGGCGGGGGTCGCGCTGGTCGAAACCCAAGCCGGCATGGATTGGCGGGGCATGGTGAAGCTGCTCGGCGGCGGGCAGATCGGCTTGGCGGTTTACGTCGCCGAAGGGAAGAAACCGGAAGGCGTGCTGGCCGTGGCGACCTCCGACGCCGCCGCGCTGGAAAAGCTGTTCGCCCGCGTTTCGACGCTGCTGACGCTGGTCGCCGCCGACCGCCTGGAAAGGGAAACCGTCGACGACGTCGAACTCTTGATCGTGCAAGGCGACGAGCCGATGGCGCTGGCCCGCTCCGGATCGGTGCTGTACGTCGCCAACGGCCCGGAAAAGATCAAGGCGTGCCTGGAACGGGGCGACGACCCGGCCGGCGGCTTGGCCGCCGAATTGAAGGATTCGCTGACGCGGTGGTCGGGCGGGCCGCGGGCGCAGGCGGTGGTCGTCACGCCGAAAGTGGCCGCCGCCTTCCCCAAGGCGTACGAACCGCGGAAGATCGACAACGCCCTGTCGGCTCTTCTGCTGGGCGGCGTGGCGGAACTGGCTCGCACCAGCAAGGAGATCACCGCGAACCTCGACGTGGCGGCCGACGGCCTGCGTTTCACGATCGACGTCGCCGCCGACCCGACCGCCCTGGGCGACGCCTACGCCGGCTTCTTCTCGGCCGCCGCCACCCCCGGCGCCACGCCGCCGCCGCAACCGAAGGGCGTCATGGCGTCGGCCGTCTTGTACCGCGATTTGGCCGACCTTTACCGCCGCCGCGAAGCGTTCCTCATCGACCGCG
>JBOFFD010000231.1:0-2466 GCA_051648425.1 Planctomycetia bacterium | reverse complement strand
GTCGGGGCTGGGGGCGACCTCGAAGGCCGCCTCGCGGGAGATCATGTCGGCCTCGACGCGGTCGACCAGCGCCTTCGTGAAGTCCTGCATCCCTTCGTTTTCGCACGCCTTCATGATGTCGGCGATGCGCTCGTCCTTGTTTTCCAAGATCGCTTTACGGACCGAGGAATTGACGACCAGAATTTCATTGATCGGCACGCGGTTGACCCCCTTGGCCTGCCACTCGTTGGTCGTCTTGATGAGCTTCTGGGCGACCACGCCGCGGAGGTTGAAGCCGAGGGCGGCGCGGATGGCGCTGTGCTCTTCGGGCGGGAACAAGTCGAGGATGCGGCTGATGGTGCTGGACGCCGAGGAAGCGTGGATGGTTCCGTACACCATGTGCCCGGTTTCCGAGGCGTGGACGGCGGCCTTGAACGTTTCCTGGTCGCGCATTTCGCCAACGAGGATCACGTCGGGGTCTTGCCGCATCGCGTGCTTCAAGGCGATATCCCACGACAACACGTCGACGCCGACCTCGCGCTGGTTGATGACCGCCTTGTCGTCGGTGAAGAGGAATTCGATCGGGTCTTCGATCGTCAGAATGTGGCAGCGGCGGTTGGCGTTCACGTAGTTGAGCATCGAGCCGATGGTCGTGCTTTTGCCCGATCCGGTGACGCCGGCGAGGATGAGCAGCCCCTGGTGCAGCAGGGCCATTTCGGAAAGGATGGGCGGCAGGAATAGTTTTTCAAAGCTGGGAATCGATTGGTTGACCAACCGGGCGACCATGCCCATGCTGCCGCGCTGCTTGAACAGGTTGACGCGGAAACGGGCTTCCCCTTCACCGATGACGTACGCGAAGTCGGCCCCGCCGTCGCGCAGGAAGATTTCCTGTAGTCGCTCGGTCAGCATGGGGATGCCGAGCCGTTCCATGTCGCGCGGGGTGAGCGGCGGCATTTCCAGTTGCCGGATGCTTCCCTTGTGGCGGATCATGGGGGGCTTGCCGGTCTTCAGGTGCAGGTCGGAACCGCCCATTTTCATGCAGAGCCGGAAGAGCTTGTCGATCTCCAAGTTCTTTTTCATGCCGTCGGTGAACATGGTCGCCGGCGTCGCCGGGACGGCCGGTGCGGCTCCATTGGCGGGCTTTTCGGTCGGTTCGGCGGCGGTCGTCGACATTCTCTGCTCCTGCGTGCCTTGCGTCGAACGGGGGTCGAAGTCGCGTCGAGTCTACGGCGAGGGTGCGTCGAAGGTTTCGGCCTTCGGTTCCATTGGTAGGTTGGAACGGAGAGGCCGGCCGCCGTCGGACGCCCTCAAGTAATTGTACGCGAACTAGGGTCGGCGCGTCAGGGGGAAGGCCGTCGGCCGGCGGGCTTTTCGGCCGCCGCCTACGGCGCAGGCAGTCGTCGCACCGGTACCCCGCGTTCGGCCAAGTACTGTTTGGTCTCTTCGATGGTGTACGCACCGAAGTGGAAGATGCTCGCCGCCAAGGCGGCGTCGGCCCCGCCGTCGGTCAGCGCGCGGTACAAATGTTCCGGACCGCCGGCGCCGCCGCTGGCCACCACCGGAATGCGCACCGCTTCCGAAACCGTCCGCGTCATTTCCAGGTCGTAGCCGTTCTTCGTGCCGTCGGCGTCCATGGAGGTCAGCACGATTTCGCCGGCGCCCAACGCTTCCACCTCTTCGGCCCAAGCCACCGCCTCGCGGCCGGTCGACACCCGCCCGCCGTTGATGAACACTTCCCACACGGTCCGGCCGTCGCGCTCCACCCGCTTCGGGTCGATGTTCACCACGATGCACTGGCTGCCGAACCGCTCGGCGGCGGCCCGCACCAGCGCCGGGTCGCGGCTGGCGGCCGAGTTGATCGACACTTTGTCGGCGCCGGCATTGAGAAGCCGGCGGACGTCGTCCAACGTGCGCACGCCGCCGCCGACGGTCACCGGCATGAAACAGACGGCCGCCGTGCGATAGACGACGTCGAGCAGAATGTCGCGCGCTTCGTGGCTCGCCGAGATGTCGAGAAAGACCAGTTCGTCGGCGCCCTGCTGTTCATAGCGGGCCGCGACCTCCACCGGATCCCCGGCGTCGCACAAGCCGAGGAAGTTCACGCCTTTGACGACCCGCCCCCGATCGACGTCAAGGCAGGGTATGATTCGCTTTGTCAACATCCTGGCATTGTAGGGGACGGCACGCCCGCGCAGCAACTTCGCCCGCGAACGGTCGCTTCGGCGAAGCTCCGGACCAACCGGACGTCCTTGCCGCCGTCGTTCCGGGTCCGTGTCAAAGTTTTGGCGGTTAGACGGCGAGGGACAAGCGGTCTTGCCAATACTGCTGCCAGTCTCGGGCGTAGTGCGTGGAGCGGAGTCGGCCCATGCGGACGGCGTTTTCGGGGGGCCAACGGCCGCCGGTGCTTTTGAGTCGCCGGCCGATCACGTACTTGCACGCCCCCTCGATCGCCCCGCTGCCGATCGACCGCCCCTTCGCCAGCCGTTC
>JBOFFD010000230.1:0-1730 GCA_051648425.1 Planctomycetia bacterium | reverse complement strand
CCGAAGGCGGCGAGAGAAGAAGCGGTCCATCGCACCGTCCTGACGTAGAAGTGCGCCGCGGATCGACGACCGGGAAGATCAGTCGACGACCTCATGAGCGTAGCATCAAACTACGATCGAACCCGCCGCCGGAAAACGGCCGCTCCAATTCTTCTTAATTCGTTACATGTCGTTTTAATAAAACACGATACGACGAACAGCAGATTCAAGGGAGTCGAAATTCGGGTTTTCCCTAGTCGGCGAACCTGAAAAGAGCGGCGCCGGTTGAATCAGCCGGAGATCGTGGCGGCGACGGTTCGGAAGCCTCACGACGACCGGCGGCATGCGACGACGAAGGATGGACGAACGGAGTCGGCTCACCGTCCGAGCGCCGCCGCTAGCGCGTCGATCGCCGCCCGGTCGAACAGTAAGACCGCCGCTTCAGTGGACGCCGGGGCCGGGGCCTTCCGCCGCTACAGCCAGCGTCGTCCGCCCGATCTCCAGCCGAACGGCCACCTGGCAGCCGGTGAAGAACCTCGAAAACCGGTGTGCCGAAAGGTACCGTGGGTTTGAATCCCACCCTCACCGTTCCTGGTGCTCTGTCAAAGCCTGATTTTCGGATAGAGGGACTTGAGTTTGCAGCGGGCGTCGGCGATTCTCATCGCCTCGTAGAAGACGCCCTTCGTATGCGTGTTCCGATAGTCGCAGACGAGGATGATTTCGTTACGCCCGCCGTATCGACCTTCAAGCATCGCGGCCACCTCGACCGCCCAGTCGAACTTGGTTTTCGTCGCCCGAGCCGCCGCCAACCGGTCAGCGGCTCGCTGAACATGAAAATGCTCGCGGCGCCCGCTCGTTCGTATTCGTAGTCCACTCGTTTGGCGTGGTGCTTGGCAGCGGGGATGGGCGTGCGGCCCTCCTTCGTCAACTGCACCGGCTGCACCTCCATGCAGAGCACCGGCCGCGAGGAATCGTAGGGCTTTTCATACGTTTCGAGCACTTCTTCCATGCTCGCCACGGACTCCGCGTCGGCCTCCGGAGGAATCACTCCGTATTCGATCTTGCGTTTGGTCATGCCGTTTTTTCAGCGTGGCGCGAATCGTTTCGTGGCTGATCGACTCCACGATCGCCAATTCCACCACTTTGCGGGCCAGCAGACGCAGCGTCCAGTTGGCGTGGCCGGCCGGCGGCGGACCCCCGCCGCGAAGCAATCACTTTGGCTTCCTGCCCGCCGCTTAAAACCCTCTCCGTCGCCGGCTGTCCGCGGCGCTTGCCATCCAGCGTTTAAGCGAAGCCCACCGTCGCCAACCGCTCCCGCAACTTCTCGATGGTCTGCGGCCGGCAGCCGTAAGCTTCGGCGATGTGCGCGTCCGTTCAAGCGGCGCCGGCCACGTCGGCTTGCAGCAAGATCCGCGCCCGTCGCACTTGCTAATTCGAACCCTTGAACTTCCGCACCACCTCTTTCAGCGCGACGCGTTCGTCGTCCGTCAGTCGCACGATATACTTCTTGAGCATGGGAAACCTCCGTGTTACAAGAAGTCTCATCGATTTGGCCTATCAAGCCAACCCGAACTTTTGGGGCTGACAAAGCACAAGTCTCCGGCGTAGTACCTGGAGCGGAGTCGGCCCATGCGGACGGCGTTTTCGGGGGGCCAACGGCCGCCGGTGCTTTTGAGTCGCCGGCCGATCACGTACTTGCACGCCCCCTCGATCGCCCCGCTGCCGATCGACCGCCCCTTCGCCAGCCGTTC
>JBOFFD010000229.1:0-3150 GCA_051648425.1 Planctomycetia bacterium | reverse complement strand
GTCTTTCGACGACGAACGGACGCGGGGCGGCGGATCACCCCGGCTAAAAGGAATACGGCCGCTACGCCAAACCCGAAAAGACAGTAACGGAAACACTCAACAATGGCTGGTTTCTATTCGATGCGGACGGCTTCGTTTTGGGGCGGCGCGGCGGCGGTCTTGCTGGCGGCCGGCTGCGGCGGCGGCGGCACGCTCGACGTGGCGCCGGCCTCGGGAACGGTCACCTACAAGGGGGCGCCGGTGACGAAGGGAATGGTCTCGCTGACGCCGACCGCGCCGAAAGGCTTGTCGGCCGCCGGCGAGATCAAGAGCGACGGTTCGTTCTCGCTGAAGACGACCGGCCGGGATTCCGGCGCCATGCCGGGAACGTACAACGTCCGCATCGAATCTTGGGACGAACCGCCCACGATGGGCGTCGGCAAGGCGAACGAGGGGAAGTCGGCCGTCCCGAAAAAATATCTCAACCCGGCGACCAGCGGTCTGACTGCGGAAATCAAAGCGGGGCAGTCGAACGTCTTGAAGTTCGACCTCGCCGACTGACGGCCGGACGTCAGCGTTGGCTGGCGACGACCGGGGAGCCGGCGCCTGCCAGCGAGCCGACGTACTGGTCGAAGTCGCGTTCCAGTTCCGCGAAGTTCGACATCCCGTACACTTCCTGCAGCGCGATTTCGTAGTTCGCCAACTCGAACGAACGCCGGATGAATTGCGGCAGCTTCTGCGAGCCGCCCCGCTCGACCAAATACCGGCACAGACCGACGCCGTGGGCGTAGAAATCCCGCATTTGGCCGCCACCGGGGTACTGAGCCATCGTCATCAGTTGGGCGCAGGTGAACCGCCGCGGCGTGCCCGCGAGGCGTCCCAGGTTGGTAAGATGCCCTTCCTGTTTCACGCGCGGTTCCGTCAGTACCGCCATCCCTTCGTCGGCCCAACGCGGCAACGGGTTGCGGCCGAACCTTCCCGCCATGACCACATGATTGATTTCGTGCGGCAGCACCGCGTTCTGAAAGTCCACCGCGTCGACCCGCAGCGCAACCAACCGGCTGAGGATGCGGCCGCCGTCGTTGACGACCTTGGTGTGGCCGGGCGATTCAGGCGATTCGCCGGTCGATTGGCTGTAGTCGGCGGCGGTCGGATACAGGTAAAGTTCGCAGATCGGCTCCCACCGGGGGAGCGGCTCGGCGCCGAACCACTTTTCGTGGCCGTAGCGGCGGGCTTCTTCGGCGGTCTTGGCGACGGCGGCGGCCATGGCGGCGTCGCGGTGGTAAATGCGAAAATTCTCCGTCGCGCAGATTTGCCACGGACCTTGGGGCGGCAGGTGCCGCACCGACACGGTCGGCAGCGGGGTCGGTTCGGGGGATCGCGACAAGGCGGTGGTGGCAGCGGCCGAGGAACCGCTCGGTTCCGTTAGATGGATCGGTTTCTCGAACTGGTCGTCGGCGGGAAGGACGCCGGCCACGGGAATGGCGACCGACGGCTCGTCGCGGCCACTGCGGCTTTTGGCCGCCGCCGTAGGCAGCGAACCGGCGGTCCGCAGGAATTCAGCGACCGCCGTCAACGCTTTGTCGGCGTGCGCGGTCAGCGCGGGCGACAACCGCCGCGCCAGTATCAGGTCGGCTTCCAGGGCGGTCCACTCGGCGGCGGTGGGCGGCGCGGCCGCCGATTCGATCATCGCGTTGTACCGCTGGTAGCCGTGGAACAGCAGGCAGTAGCCGTAGTGGTCGCGCACCTTCTGCACGGCCATGACGTCCGGTTCGTACGCCTGCTCGTACAGCGGAAGCGCGGCGGCGTAGCGACCGTCGGCGTAGAGGCGCTCGGCCTTCGCCAGCGCCGAGACGGCGGCGCCGAGGTCGTCGCGGTCGTCGACCTTGCCGCGGGCTTCGTACGTCTTGGCGGCGGCGGGGTTCTTTTCCGGCGTCGGTTCGGCGGCCGGCGCTCTGGTCGAAGCGGGCCGTTCGGTCGTCTTCGCGGCGGCCATGTCGGTCAACTGCTTGGGAAGCGGCGGCATCGCGGTGGAATCGTCGGTCGATTCCGCCGCGGCGGGCACCTCGTCGGCCGTCGCGCTTTCCGAAGACGAAGTCGCGGTGGCAAGGCGTCGCATGCCGGGCATCACGGCGAAGGCGGGCGGGGCCGAGGTCTGCGACAGCTCGCGAAGCTTGGCGCCGACGAGTTCGGCGTCGGCCGACCGCCGCTGGGTCATGAGCTGCGCCATCCAGCCGCGGTACGCCGCTTCCAGCGATTCCAGGAACATTTCGTTCCCGTCGGCGTTCTTCAGATACGGCTCGAGCAGAGCGACCGCTTCCTCGTAGCGATGGGCGGCGAGCAGCGTACGGCCTTCCTTGAGGACGACCTGCACGCGAATGTGGTGCATCACTTGGTCTTGGCGGAGGCGGTCGCCGGGGGTGGTCGGCGTACGGACCGCGGCCGGGTTCGGCAGCGGCGCTGCGTCGGCGGCCTCGGTCGAAACCGGCGACTCATCGATGATGATTTCGACCGGCGGCTGACCGCCCGTCAAGACGAGCGCGCACAGCAGTTCCGCGAACAGACGCACTTGCGGCATGTACGACGTCCTTGTCGTTGGCGTAAGCCGATCCATTTCCGACAGCAGCCTTTGGGGCAAGGCCGCGGCGAAGGCGAAGGGCGCTCCGGCCCATCCTCCCTCGCGATTCGACGCATCGTCGCCCTCTTCGGCGGTGACCCGTCGGTTTTCCGGTTTCGCGGCTTTAAGAAAAGTTCGCGTTTCGTGCAAGGCGCATGTACGCCGATTCTGCGGCGGCCGCAAACCCGTCGGATGGTCGACTTTCGCCGCCGGCCTGTTCCGCCGGGCGGCGACGCCGTATCCCAATCGCATCGTGGTCGTCGTCGTGCGCTTGTGTTCGGGAGTCGGTCGGATGTCGGTGTTGTCGGACAAGGAAATCGCCCGCGAAGTGACGATCGAACCGTTCGCCGAGGGCATGGTGCGGCCCGGCGTGGTCTCGTACGGCGTGTCGTCGTACGGCTACGACGTCCGCGTCGGTCGCAAGTACAAGGTCTTCACCAACGTCCACTCGGCGGTCGTCGACCCGAAAAACTTCTCCGAGCGCTCGTTCGTCGACGTCGAAGCCGACTTCTGCATCATTCCGCCCAACTCGTTCGCGCTGGCCGAGACGGTCG
>JBOFFD010000228.1:0-5002 GCA_051648425.1 Planctomycetia bacterium | reverse complement strand
GTGGCAGAACGCTCGTCTGCACCGCTTCCAGCACGTTGCGGCCGGCGAGGTCGATGGCGGTGGCCTGCTTATAGGTCAACGGAATGCCGGCGCGGTCGGCGGCGATGAGGGCTCGCACCACGTTGGGAACGTTTCCACCAGCCAGGTAGTGCGATTCCAAATCACGGGTGGCGATGTTCAGCCCCGCTTGGCTCGCCATGATCTTGCTGATCGTAATCATGCGGTAGTGGTGCGGCTTGCTGCCGACGCGGCGGAAGAACATGCCGATGAGGTCGTGAAATCCGACCGTGGCGCTGGTCAGTTGGGCCTGCAGCCACAGGCCGAAGAAACTGATGACGAAGTACATCATCACCAGCACCGCGACGGCGGCGATTGCGACTCCGATGAACAACAAGATCAGCAGCGGATTGTCCATGAAGTCTCCTCGTAGAAGCGCGGCGGACGTATCACCCCGGCGCGTCGACCGGAACCGCGTCGTTCGATCCTAGGCCGAGTCGTGCGTCTCGCGGACCACGACTCGATTGCCGACGACCTCGACGACGCGGACGAAGCGGTCGCGTTCGATCATGACGCCCTCGGCGACGGTGTCGACGCGAACGCCGTCGAAGTCGGCGGCGCCGGCCGGCCGCAACGGCGTCAACGTTCTACCAACCCGTCCGCGAAGCGTCGAATAGTCGAGAGCCGTCGAAGACGTTTTCGACGGCCGGTCGCCCGGTTCGCCGTCGGTCGAACCTCCGGCGCCGTCGGGAGCGGCCAGAAACATCCGCCGACCAATCGGGCTTCGCCGCCAAAGTTCATAGCCGATCCAGGGAAGCGTCATCGTCATGAGCAGCACGACGAGCAAAAATCCCATGCCGGTCGACACGTCGACCATGAACGCGACCGTTACGCTACCGATGACGCAGGCGGCGGCCATGAGGAACAACATGCCGGCCGACGGGACGAAAAGCTCGACTCCTAGGATCGCCAACCCGGACAGGAGGAGGACGACGGCCAGTTGGACGGAGGGCACCATGAGGGACACCTTGGCGGGCGGGCGTTACAGGTTTTCGACGTCGCTGAAATCATAGTTCGGCGGAAAGTGCGTGGTTTTGTCCGAAGCCGGCGTCCGCGGATCCGGCGGCGGCGCCGTCCGGACCACGATGCGCGTCGCGGTCGCCAAGACGATTTCGACGGGCGTGCCGACGTCGATGAACTCGCCGGTCGTCACCACGTCGACGGTGCGCTCGCCGATCTTGACGCGCCCGGCGGGACGCAGCGGACTGACCGCCGCGCCGACCAAGCCGACCAGTTCGGCGTCGGGATGGACCGGAGCGTCGTCGTCTTCGGTCGCGTCGGCGTAGACGTCGGTGCTCGCGTCGGGCGGGGCCAGCATGATTCGACGGAAGAACGGCAGGCTCTGGAAATGCCGGGCGGTCGTGGCGGCGATCACCATGAAGAAGGTCAACGACGCCGTCACCACTCCGACGTTCCGCAGCAACAGTCGTGCTTCCGCTTCGGTCTGCGGTAAAACGAACGACTGGCTGGCCAACACCAACGAAACCAAAACGAGCGCGACCCCGGCCAAACCGGTGACGCCGAAGCCCGGCAGGACGAAAAGCTCGACGGCCAGCAGCAACAGGCCGAGCAGGAACAGGACGACCTCCAACGAATTGGCGGTGTTGCTAAGAAAGCCGGCCCAGAAGAACAACGTGAAGCAGACGGCCGAGATCAAGGCGGGAAGCCCGAAGCCCGGCATCTGCAGTTCCATCCACAGGCACGCGATGGCGAGCGTGAGCAGCAGGGCCTGCCCCGCCGAACTGGTCAAACCGTCGACCAGGGCGTCGACCCAGTTCGGGTGAAGCACCACCATCCGTTCGCCGACATCGTACATGGAACGAATCTGGTCGATCGATTCCACGTTCGCCACGGCCAAGTCGACTTCGTGGGCGCGGGTGCCGTCCAACTCCCACGGCACGCCGGCCTGCTTCATCGGGCCGGGCCGCGACCGTTCCCATTCGGCCTGCACTTCCGGTCGCTCGAAATCGGCCGTCGTGCGCAGCGACCGCAGGCCGGGGTTCTTTTTGTTGCGGACTTCGATGACTTCCAAACCGGGGTCGATCAGGCCGCGGACGACGGCTTCGGGATACTTCCCCGGCAACGCGAGTTCGGCGGCGTTGTCGGCCAACTGCTTGTAGAGAGCCGGGTCGGCCTTCTCGACCTGAAAATTCCCAATCGCGGCCTTCGCGTTCGCCACCAATTCGTCGCAGCCGAAGACCGCCACGGTGGCGGCGCCGGTGGCTTGTCGAGGCACCCAGGCGATTTTGCGGGCCGGGAAGGCGCGGAGAAGCTGTGCGATCGACCAGGCAGCCGTTTCGTCGCCATGCGAGCCGTCGATCTGCACGATGAGCAGGTTGGCGCCGCCAGTCTCGGCTTGTTTCAACCGACGCCGGGCGTACTGGTACAGGCGGTTGTCGAACTCCCCTTCCAGCACCAGCAGCACGGCCTTGTACGTTTCGTCCAAGGTGGCGTCCTGCGCGGCGGTCGTTTCCGGCAGACCGTACGCCTCCGCGACCTCGCGGCGGGAGTTCGCGATGCGGCGGACCAGCCCGAACCGCTTGGCGGCGGCGGCGTCAAGAACCAAGCGTCCGCCCGGCTCCTTGACCACTTCCTCCTTGAGAATCTTGTCCTTCTTCGCCTCGGCTTCCAATCGGTCGGCGGTGACGAACCGCTTGCCCGCCGGCGTCGTGATTTCGAGAAGCTTCACGTCCTTGTTGACCATCGCCAGCGTGATCCACTGGCCGTGGCCCTTGTCACGCGCGATCTTTTGATAGGCCTGCTCTTCAACCGGAGAGCCGTCGCCCGGCCGATCGGCGTACACGTCGCCCAGCTTCGCGTCGGGGGCCAACACGATTTCGTCGCACGCCAGGGCCAGTAGCATTCCGTGACCAGTGAGCGTGCGGGGAACAAACGCCACCGTCCGTTCGATGTTGCCGCCGACGCCGACCATCGCCGACGCCAGGTCGTAGCAAGGGCCGAAGTCGCTCGGTGCGGTTTCGATGGTGAAAACGACGGTTTTCACGCCGTCGCGCACCGCATCGCGCAGCACGCCGATGGTCCGGTTCTTCACCCCGGTGTCGACTGGGCCTTTGATGGTGATCATCCGGCCGAGGGTGCTTTTCGCGGCGGCGGCCGCTTCGTCTTTTTTATCCTGCGAGACCGCCGTTCCGACGAACGCGACCGTCGCCACGACGACGAACGACGAGCGGAACAGCAACGACGGCCGTCGAACAGCTTTGCTCGGGGATTCACCCGCGGCGGTCGAAAGGGATTCCCGCGGCGTCATTTCGGTTCCTACCTTCACGGTCGGCGCCTCCTTCCTTCCGCTGGAATTTCGTTTGAAAATCCAAGGGATACTTCAAGCGGTCGCACCGCTCCGCGTCCGACGTCGAGCGAAGAACCCGCTCGGGACGCACGAACTCCGTCGCAGACACTTTGAAGTATACGGCGGCGTTGCGGGCGGTCAAAACACTCCGACCCTATCGATTCTAGAGACTCGCGGACAAAGAGCGGTTCGCCGCCCACGGCCCGCTCTTGGTGGCCGGCGTTTCCGGTTCGTGGATTGCAAATCAAAGCCCTTCGCTACAATGCGAACGCAACGGGGTCGCCGTCCGACGAAACCGATCGATTATGCGACGGACGGGCTCCAACGGAGGCCGTACCCTCGTGACCATTCCACCGCGCCTTGCCTTTCTCGCCCTTTTCGCCGCACTCTTGGTCGGGGCGGCGCCGGCTCCGTCGTTCGGCGGCGAGTTCCGCATCGGCTGTTGGAACGTCGAAAACCTGTTCGACGAATACGAAGAGGAAATGAAACCGGAGGCGACGGTTCTCAAGGAACCAGACCTGCGGAAGAAACTGAAGCTCGACGCGGAGGTGATCCGCGATTTGAACGTCGACGTACTGGGACTGGTCGAAGTCGAAAACCGCGACGTCGTCCGTCGGCTCTGCACCGAAAGTCTTCGCGGAATGGGGTACGACTACCACCTCGTCGTCGAGGAAACCGACCCGCGCGGCATCGACGTCGGCATCATTTCCAAGCGGCCGTTCCTCGCCTACAGCTTCGCGCTGCCGATGAACACCCGCGGCCTGCTCGCCTGCCGATTCATGGTCGACGGCCAACCGGTGTATGTGCTCGTCAACCACTGGAAAAGCCGGATCGGCGGTGGCGCCGACAAGCGGATGGCCGCCGCCGAGCGCACCGCCGAGATCGTCCAAAAGGTCATTCCGGAGATGGAAGGCGGCCGGCCGACGGCGGTCATCGTCACCGGCGACCTCAACGACGAAGCCCGCGACGCCTCCGTCCAACATCTCCTTTCCAATGGCCTGATCGACTCCTTCGAGGGCGCCCCTCCGCGCGAACGCTGGACGATCTTCTACGACGACCGCGCCGCTGGCAAAGTCCTGCTGCAAGGCTTCGACCACATGCTCATCACGCCGAACTTGAAGGAAGGCGTCGGCGGCGTCCGCTGGAAGTCGTCCGAGGTGCCGCGCTACCCGTATCTGCTGAAGAAGAAGACGATCCGCGGCGTCGAATTCGAGGTTCCCAACGATGACGACGGCGCCGAAATCGGCTACTCCGACCACCTGCCGGTCGTGACGACGCTGGAAACTTCGTCGACCAAACTGGCCGAGTTTCAGCCGGCCGAAAACCAGCCGGCTGAACCAAAGCCGGCCGCACCGAAACCGGTGAAAGCGGACCCGGCGGTTCCGAAACCTGTCATCATCGAAGCGACGCCCGCCGGGACGATCGAGTCGAAGTGCGCGACGGACAAGAAGTAGCCAACGCTTCTCCATCCGCGAAAATAAACCGTCCGGCTTCGCTCTGTCGGTCCGACCTCGTCGTCGGCGGCGGGCGACGGCCATCCTTCTTCAGACCACCGCGAGGCGCCGTGATCCAGCCGAACCCGTCCGCGATGTCGCCGCGAATGCAGACGATCTTCGTCTACGGCGCCGTGATCTTGAG
>JBOFFD010000227.1:0-5220 GCA_051648425.1 Planctomycetia bacterium | reverse complement strand
CGCTTTCCTCAGCGGCGCGTCCTGTCGATTCGGTGGCGTCGACGGCGAAAAATAAGACGCGCCGCTGAGGAAAGCGGCGGCTAACAAGACGACGACGGCCGGCGGCTTATGCCGAAAAGGATGGACCTGTGAGCAACGCAGGAGGCGGACGACCGACGGGTGGGACGCCGGCCGGTTCATCGGCCGGGGCGGCCGACGTTGAATGGACCATCGGCAAGCTGCTCGGCTGGACGACCAACTACTTCGCCGGCCTGCCGGCCGACGTCGTCGGCGAATCACCCCGGCTCGACGCCGAGGTGCTGCTGGCATCGGTGCTTTCCTGCCGCCGCATCGACCTGTACGCGCTGTTCGAGACGGAAGTGGCGGCCGCCGACCGCGCCAAGTACCGCGAACTGGTCAAGCAGCGCGCCCGCGGCTGCCCCGTGGCCTACCTTCTCGGGTCGCGTGAATTCTACTCGCTGTCGTTCGCCGTCACGCCGGCGGTGTTGATCCCCCGGCCGGAAACCGAAACCCTCGTCGCCGAGGCGATCCGTTTCGCCCGACCGCAGGGGCGTCGCAAGAAATCGCTGCTGCCGCCCGACGAAACCTCCGCCGCCGCTCCCGAAGAACCAGAACCGGCGTCGCCGGTGAAGCGGTTTCTCGACGTCGGCGCCGGCAGCGGGGCGGTCGCGCTGGCGATCCTACACGAACTGCCCGACGTCCGGGGGACGGCGGTCGATTGCAGCCCCGAGGCGCTCGCCGTCGCGCGCGGCAACGCCGAGGCGTTGAAGCTGGCCGACCGGCTGTCTCTTTTCGCGTCGGATCTGTTCGCCGCCGTTCCGAAGGATGAGCCGTTCGACCTCGTCGTGTCGAACCCGCCGTACATCGCCACGGGCGCGATCGCCGGCCTGTCGGCCACCGTCCGCGACTTCGAGCCGCGGCTGGCGCTCGACGGTGGCGCCGACGGCCTGGCGGTGCTGCGCCGGCTCGTCGCCGACGCCCCGGCTTACCTGCGCCCCGGCGGCCTATTGCTCATGGAAATCGGCTTCGACCAAGAGTCGGCGGTCCAAAAATTGTTCGCCGACCGCCCCGACCTTTGGACGCCCCGCCCCACGGCCCGCGACCTCGACCGCCGCCCGCGCGTCGCCGGCGCCCTCCGCCGCTGAGTCGAATCCGCTTGGGCGGATTCATCGGCGTGCTACAATAACGCCGCAGCCATCGACCCGAAAACTCGATTCACCCGCACGGGCCGGCACGGTCGGCCTTCAGGAGGGGCGTCGTGAACAACGGACACCATCCCGCAGCGCCGTCGGCGATGCTCGGCTCGCTCGGCCGGGACGACGCCGCCCGCCTCGACGCCTTGTACGACCGACTAGTGGACGAAACCGAACACTTCACCGGCTACCCGGTCAACCTGCTGTTCGACTACGCCCCGCTGTGGCGCTTCCTGCGGCTGCCGCTTAACAACGTCGGCGATCCGTTCGTCGCCTGCAACTACCACCTCAACACACACGACTTCGAGCGCGAAGTGTTGGAGCAGTTCCGCGTTCTGACTCGCGCGCCCAAACAATCGTACTGGGGGTACGTCACCAACGGCGGCACTGAAGGGAATTTGTACGGCGTTTTCCTGGCGCGCGAACTGCATCCCGAAGGCCTGGTGTATTACTCCGAGGATACGCATTATTCAGTGAATAAGATCCTGCGAGCGCTGCACGTTCGCAACATTCAGATCAAGAGTACACCCGACGGCCGAATGGACCTCGACGACCTGCGCGAAACGCTGCGGTTGCACCGCGACGTGCCGCCGATCATCTTCGCCAACGTCGGCACGACCATGAAGGGCGCGGTCGACGACGTCGCCGGCGTCCAGCGGCTGCTGCGCGATCTGGCGATCCACCGTTCCTACATCCACGTCGACGCCGCGCTCTCGGGCATGATCCTGCCGTTCGTCGACGATCCGCCGGCGTGGGACTTCGCGGACGGCGTCGACAGCATCTCCATCAGCGGCCACAAGATGATCGGCTCGCCGGTTCCCTGCGGCCTGGCGCTGGCCCGGAAGATGAACGTCGAGCGGATCGCCCGCAGCGTCGAGTACGTCGGCACCCTCGACACCACCATTTCGGGGTCGCGCAACGGCTTCGCCCCGTTGGTTTTGTGGTACGCGTTGAAGACGGTCGGCCTGGCCGGCTACCGCCGCTGGATCGCGCAGTGCCTGGACACGGCCGACTACGCCGTCGACCGGCTGCGGGCGATCGGCCGAACCGCCTGGCGGAATCGGCATTCGATCACGGTGGTGTTCGACCGTCCGAGTCCGGCGGTGACGTCGAAGTGGCAGTTGGCCGTGCAGGGCGGGATCGCGCACGTCATCACCATGCCGCACGTGACGCGGGAACACATCGCCGCACTGGTCGCCGACGTGGAAGCCGACGGCGAAGCAACCGCCGGCGCGACCGCCGGCGCCGCCCGCGAAGTCGATGCCGCCGACGTCTGGCCGTAGCGCCGCACCGCGGCTTCCCGCAATCGGACTTACTGAATGCAGTACGATTAAGAATTCGGTCTTACGATTCGATGGAAGGGCCGTATGAAACAGATAACGATCGTCGGCGCCGATCGGCCGGGGATGGTCGCGGAGGTGTCCGCGGCGCTGGCGGCGGCCGGCGTCAACATTGAAACCCTCGACGGCGAATCGCTCGGCGCGACCGGCGTCGTATTGCTCACGGTCGACCGCTACGACGCCGCCCTGCGGGCGCTGGCCGACGCCGGTTTCACGGCCGTCAGCGAAGACGCGCTGGTCGTTCGACTGCAAGACCGGCCCGGCGAACTGGCCCGCATCACGTTGCGGTTCAAAGAGGCTGGCGTGAACCTGCGCTCGGTGCGCATCCTGCACCGCGCCGACGGCTGGTCGCTGGTGGCCATCGCCGCCGAGCGAACCGCCGAAGCGATCGACTTGGTGCGGGACGTGCTGGTCTCTTAGATCGGAATCGGGTAGGGCGCCGCCGATCCGAGGTCGCTTAGAAATCGCAGGACAGCAAAGCGTCGACGGCGGCGGGCGTCAGTATCGCTTGTCGACCGACGCCAGGTTCCGACGGGCTGCTGGCGGCGACCGGTCGGCGGAGCGCGGCGGTGGACGACGAAGTCAGCATCGCGGCGGCGCTGCTGAAGGCGGCCGACTGTCTCGCGCCGACGGCGCCGAGGTCGACCCGACGGCCGTTCCGGCCGACGGTTTGATCCCACAGCCGGTACGAAAGCCGGCCGGTCGTCCGCGACTCGGCGTCGGCGATGAACCGGACGCGCGCCGTCGGAGCCAGCAGGCGAGCCTTGGTTGTGGAGGCGGCGCCAAGACTGCGCCACCGCCGACCGCCGTCGATCGAATACTGCCAGCGGCCGTTGGCGCCGACCACCGCCATGCCGACTCGGTCGCCGTCGGCGTCGCGCGTTCGACCCGCCAGGAGGTTGGAGACCTTGATTCCCAAGCGCGTTCGGAAGCCGGCGGGGGCCAAGTTGCGCGACCCGACGAAGACCGGAGCCACGTTGCCGCCAATGCCGCCGTTCGGTTCGACCGGCATTGGGGCATCGCCGATGCCGCCGTCGGGTTCGACGGGCAGGGGAACGCCGTCGGCCGTCGGAGTCGCGCCCGGAGGGGTCGCCTCCAGGTCGCCCGGAACAGGCGGGTCGGTCGGGACCGGAGGCGGATCGACCGGCGGCGGATTGACCGGAGGCGGATCGACCGGAGGTGGGTCAACCGGAGGTGGATCGACCGGCGGCGGTTCGACGGCCGGGGGAAGGCCGGCGTTGAACGGCGTGGTGGTGCCGAAGCCGAAGTTGACGATCGCGCCGGCCTTGCCGCGGACGAAATCGACGGCGACGTTGGCGGCGCCGACGGAGACGACCGAGGCTGTCGCGGCGCCGAACGAACCGCCCGCCGCCCTCACGGTGTAAGACCCCGCCGCCGTCACCGGAACCGACCAACCGCCGGCCTCGTTGGTCTTCACCGCCACGTCGCCGACCGTCACTTCGACCCCGCCGAGTCCTTCGTTCAGATCGTATTCCTGGTCGCCGTCGCGGTCGTCGTAGACCACGCCCGTCAGAAAACGATCGGTCTTTTGCACATAGCCGGTCTGAATCGACCAGTAAGACCGGTAGAAGAAGGGGTCGCTGGGGTTGAACGTGTAGCCGACGCCGACTTCGCGGAAGTCCGCGGCGAAAGAGCTGGTGGCCAAAAGGTGGATGCGGTGACCGGGTACGTCGAAGCCTTCGTCGATGATCAAACCCGCCAACGCCGAGTCGGCGGTGGAGTAACCGGCGGCGAGCGATTCGAGGTAGTTGGCGTCGTCGATGAACAGAGCGGGAAGATTGTAGCCGAAACTTCGGACGAGTTCGTTCGGATGGACGCCGGTGACTTCGCTTTGATGCGCGAAGTACGGTGCACCGGCCATTTCGTCGGTCTTAAAGCCGGCTGAGTTCATCAGCTTGTCGTTCACGGCCAACGGCGCCCGAGCTTGCAGGTTCGACAGGTCGACCGGGAGGTTGTTTTCGGTCTCGTAGAGGCCGGGGTTCGCGCGGGCTTTGTTCAGCACGTAGACGAAGAGCTGTTCCTGCGGCGAGACCGCCGGCACGGTGCGTTCTTCCAGCGGATCAATGAGGCCATGAACGGCGAGCGATCGGCAGGCGGCGCGGGCCGGCGGTTCGTGGATGATGCGGTCGATGAAGTAGAGGGCCGCTTGAGACCACGATCGGCGGTCCGAAGGTCGCGGCGTCGACGGTCCGCCCGTTTGCTCTTTATCGGTCATCGAACCGGTCCTTTCGCGAGCCGGCGCCCCGACGCGGGGGAGACCGGCCTTTCGACCTACGTCATTGGATCAACGTCTTTGGTGCTGCGTACATAACGAAAGGAAAGTCGGCGTTATCGACTCGCCATGAGCGATTCGGCCGCCGGTCCGAACAGCGTCCTGCTCATGAGTCTAGTTTTCAGATGGCGGTCATGCAAAGCGAAATAGTCGGAAACTTGAGGAAATCCGTCCGGGGACCGGCGGCTTGATGCCGATCGAGCGACGGGGATCGGTCCGGCGCTCTGGACGGGCCGGACTCGGTTGGAACGGCTCGGCGGCTCAGCCGGGCGTCAGCTCGAAGATCGCTTCCACTTCGACGGCGATGTTGTTCGGCAGCGAGTTCATGCCGACGGCGCTGCGGGCGCCCTTGCCCGCCGTCTCACCGAACACTTCAACCATCAAGTCGCTGAAA
>JBOFFD010000226.1:0-16010 GCA_051648425.1 Planctomycetia bacterium | reverse complement strand
CCCAGGCGTCGTCGTTGGTCATCACGCCGGCGGTGTGCATGCCGAGCGCGACGCAACAGGCGCCGGTCAGCGTCGCCAGGTCGACGACGTGCGTCGCCCCCAGGTCGACGGCGTGCGACAGCGCGTCGGCCAAAACCAGTCGGCCTTCGGCGTCGGTGTTGACGATCTCGATCGTCTTGCCGTTCTTGGCGGTCAGCACGTCGCCGGGGCGGAAGGCGTCGCCGCCCAGCATGTTTTCCGCCAGCGGGGCGAGGGTGAGCAGCCGAACCGGCAGTTTCAGCCGAGCGACGGCGAGGGTGGCGGCCAAGACGGTGGCGGCGCCCGCCATGTCGCACTTCATGTCGAGCATGCCGTCGGCAGTCTTGATGCAGACGCCGCCGCTGTCGAAGGTGATCCCCTTGCCGACGAACGTCAGCGTGGGGGCGTCGGCCGGCAGTTCCGGTTCGTACCGCAGCGTCAGCAGACGGGGCGGCCGCGACGACGCGCCGCCGACCGCCAGAATGCAGTTCATGCCGAGTTTGGCGAGCGCTTCCGGGCCGTGGATTTCGACGCCGACGCCGTACTCGGCCGCCAGCGCCGCCGCGGTGTTGCAGAACGATTCTGGGTACAACTCGGCGGGCGGCAGGTTGACCAATCGACGCGCGAGGTTGATCGACTCGCCGAGAATCCGGCCGCGCTTCAGACCGGCGTCGACCCCGGCCGCTTCACCCGCACCGGCGGCGACGGAGATTTCCACCGGCGCGGTCCGCGTCTTTTCGGCGCGGTACAAGTCTTGGCCGACCGCGCCGACCAACGCCCCGCTGACGATCGCGGCGGTCTTGGCGGCGATTTCGGGTTCCGGCGCGCCGCCGACGGCGAGGTACGGCAGGGTGAACAGCAGTCGGCCGCGCGGTTTGCCGGCGGTCCAACGGGCGGCCGCCGACGCCGCCCGCGACAACACCAACGGCGTATAGGCCGCGCGCTTCCCCAAGCCAACGAACAGCACCCGGCCGGCCGTCACCCCGCCGACGCCGTAGAGCGCCACCAGTTCGTACGGCTTCCCCTCGAAGTCTTGGCCGGCGCGCAGCGAGGCCAGCCGCGGCTTCAGCGACGCCCCCAGCCGGCCCTCCGGCAGCGCGGCGTCGTCGTCTTGGTGGACGAAGACGACCAGAACGTCGGCGACGGCCGACTCGGCCGGCGCGTTTTCCAATGTCAACGACATGGCATTCCTCCCTGACTGCGACGGCGTCTTGGCGGCAACCGACGGCCTGCTAAAACACCGTCATGAAAACAATTCTTCGACGACGCAACCCACTGATGGTATGCCCGCCCGCCGGCGGCGTCCCGTCCCTTTTCCCCGCGGCGATCCTTGTCGCCGCCGCTCTCGCACCCCTCGCCTGCTCGCCGTCGGCACGCCCCGCCCCCGGCGGCGCCGTCGAATCGATGCTCATCTACGGCCGCAGCGCCGACGCCGACAGCATCGACCCCGTCGACACCATCAACGGCGAAAGCGTCAAAATCCTGGTCAACGTCTTCGACACCCTCGTCACCTACGCGGAAGACGGCCCCGACCTCGTCCCCGGCTTGGCCACCGCCTGGACCGAGGCGAAAGACCGTTTGCACTGGACCCTGACGCTGCGGCCGAGCGTCACGTTCCACGACGGTTCGCCGGTCGACGCCGACGCCGTCGTCTTCACCTTCCAACGGCTCATCGATCCGAAAAATGAATTCCTCTTCGACGCCAAACATCCGTACCGCGAAGACTACTCGGTGATTGAAGCGGTGAAGGCGATCAGTCCATTGGAAGTCGAGTTCAAACTGAAACGGCCGAGCGGCGTCTTTCCACGGCTGTTGGCGATGTTCCCGGCGAGCGTCGTCTCACCGACGGCGTTCAAGAATAAGAAAGACAAGTTCCGCGTCGAACCGGTCGGCAGCGGACCGTTCGTCTTTGAGGAATGGACGCCCGGCGAAAAGTTGACGCTGCGGGCGAACCCCGACCACTGGCAGGGGAAGCCGGGCGTCGACCGGGTGGTGTTTAAGCCGATCCCCGATCCCTCGTCGCGGCTGCGGCAGTTGCGGACCGGGGAAATCGATCTCGCGGACGACCTGCCGCCGGCGATGCGCGAGCAGATCAAAAGCGACGCGAACTTGAAGCTGCTGACGGCCGCCGGCCTGAACGTCAGCTACTTGGCGATGAACAATCTAAGACCGCCGTTCGACAACCGCGACGTGCGCTTGGCCGTGACCCACGCGATCGATAAAGCGGAAATCCGCGCCAACGCCTACGAAAGCGCCGGCGTCGTGGCGACGACCATCGTGCCGCCGAACCTGTGGGGGCACGATGCGTCGATTAAGAATCACCCGTTCGATCCGGAAAAGGCGAAGACGCTTCTTAAGAAGGCGGGGGTCGCCCCGGGGACTAAGATCGACTTGTGGGTGCCGACCAACAGCCGGCCGTACATGCCGGCGCCGGACCGCGTCGGCGCGATCATTCAGCAACGGTTGCGGGCCGTCGGCTTCGACGTTTCGATCGTCAGTCCCGAGTGGAGCAAGTACCTCGACCAGACGGGGAACGGCGAACACCAAATCTGCCTGTTGGGTTGGACGACCGACAACGCCGACCCCGACAACTTCGTCGGGTCGCTCTTGGACCGCGACCGAGCCGTACCGCCGCACGCGAACAACATTTCGTTCTACAAGTCCGACGCCGTCCACGATCTGATCGTGAAGGCGGCCGAGGAGACCGACGAAACGACGCGCGCCGCGTTGTACCACCAAGCGCAGAAGATCGTCCACGAGGACTGCCCGATGGTCACGTTGATGCACCTTGAGTTGGCCGTCGGGGCGCGGAAGCACGTGCAGGGGTACAAAGTCCACCCGACCGGACTGGTGCGGCTGCGGACGGCCCGCCTCTTCGACGCCGCGACGGCGACGGTTGAACCGCCGGCCGGCCGGCCGTGATTTCCCGTTGGACCGGCGGGCGCCTGTCGCCGAGCCGCCGCCGCCGGTAGAATGACGCTCGGTCGTGAAGCCCTCCTGCGACTTCTGCGAGACGCCCGCATGGCAGCCGATACCGAATACGAAGTCGTGGCGCCGGGAGGCGTCTGGGACTTCGGCGTTTGGCGGCTGGGCCGCCACCGTCGCACCGACGCGGTCGCACGGTTGCAAAGCGTCGACCCGACGCTGCGCGGCCGGGCTGGCGACGCCCAACTGTTTTGGAACGACGCCCGGCGGTTGGCGTCGTGGCGGCATCCGCATTTGGCGAAGATCTCCGCCGTCGACCCCGCCGCCGATCTGGTCGTCGTCGAGTGGACGCCGCCGGCGAAGCGCCCTTCGTCCGTCCCCGACCCGTCCGGGTCCACGATGGAAACGGTCGACCCGAAGGCGGGCCGGAACGAGCCGGCCGAACCAATGGCGCCCGACGACCCCAACGCCCTGTGGCAGTGCCTGGCCGACGGCTTGGCCGCGCTAGAGTTCGTGCATCGCCATGGGCGGACGCACGGGGCCGTTCGGGGCGACGTGCTGCGACGGTCGGACGCCGGTCGGTGGCAGCTGCTGCCGCCGCTCATCCGCGGACTGGCGCCGCGCGAACCGGATTCGGTCGTCGACCCGCTGCTGTCGGCGGCCGCCCCCGAGTCGGTCGACCCGGGTCTCGGGCCGGACGGGCCGGCCGCCGACGTGTACTCGTTGGCGGTCGTCGTTCTGGAATACGCCGCCGGTCTGCCGCTGCCGAAGTTGGTCGCCGGCTGGGGAGAGTTCGCCGTCGAGCCGATAGACGCCTGGCGGCGGTGGGTCGCCGGCCCGCTGCTGCGCGTTCCGCCGACGGCGGCGCTGATTCCCGATCTGCCCGAGGGGCTGGGCGACGTGCTGGACGTCATGCTGGCGAAGCATCCCGCCAGCCGTTTCACCTCGGCGGGCGACGCACTGACGGCGCTCACCCGGGCGGCGCCGGCCGACGCCTTAGCGCCGGCGCTGCAAGCGCCGCGCAGCCCGGCGTACGTCGCCGCGCCGTTGGCGGTTGCGCTCTGCTCGGTCGCCGCCCTGCTCTTTCTTTGGCCCGACGCACCGACGCCCGTGACCGATCCGTCCAACCGGAAAACCGCAACCGACCCAGCCTCAAGACTCGTCGAACCGAAGTCGGCCGGCGTCGCCGCGGCGAAGAAAGTGGAATCGACCGACGCCGATCCCGCCGGCGACGAACTGGTGCTGCCGAAGGATTTTTCGATCGGCTCGACCCCGGTTCGGGTGCGGCCGAAGCTCGCCGCGCCGCCGAAAGTCGACTTGCCGCTCATCCAAATGACGCCGCTCGTCGTGCAGTTCCGCACCGCCGAACGGCCGACGCCCGAGAAAACGTCGACGAAGTCGCCGAAAGAATCGGCCCCTCTCCCGCCCGCCGCGACGATTAAAAGTCCGCTCAATTTCTCGCTCAAACTGATGCCGGCCGGCGAGTTCACGATGGGCGGCGACGAAACGGCCCCCTCCCACGAACGGCCTCACCGGGTCGTGCTGAGCCGCCCGTTCTACATCGCCACGACCGAAGTGACCCGCCGACTGTACCGCGCCGTCGTCGGCGTCGATCCGTCGGTCGTCGACGGCGGCGCGACGCCGACCAGCGCGTTCGACGACCACCCGGTCGTTCAAGTGTCCTGGTTCGACGCGGTGAAGTTCTGCAACCAGTTGTCGCTGCGGGAAGGCTTGACGCCGTACTACGCGATCGAGTCGTCGGAAGTGAAGCCGACGGGCGGCGTAGGCTATCGGCTGCCGACCGAAGCGGAGTGGGAATACGCGGCGCGCGGCGGTGATATCGTGGTGACGGACGAAACGGTGATGCGGACGGGCTGGACGTCGCGCGACGCCGACCGAACCACGCACGCGGTCGCCGGAAAGTCGCCGAACGTCGTCGGCCTGTATGACACCGCCGGCAACGTCGCCGAGTGGTGTTACGACTGGTTCGACAAGGAGATCGCGGGCGCCGAGACGGCGGTCGATCCGCAGGGACCGGCAACGCCGGTCGCGGACGAAGGCCGGGTCACGCGCGGTGGCGGTTGGCTGCACTCGCCGGCGCACTGCCGACCAAGCGACCGCAACGCCTACCCCCCTGCCGTCAAATACAACTTCCTGGGTTTCCGCATCGCCCGCGACGCACTGCCGAAAGACGGGCTGTAGGGCGAAGCGCTCTTAACCGCCCAAAGAAGGGAATGGCAGGTTGGAACAACCCGCCGAAAGAGAAACTTACCAACAAGCTGTGGGATTCACTTGCTGCCGCAGGGGCAACCGGCGTGGCCGCAGCCGTCTTGGTGAGGGTGGTTGTCGGCGCATTCGCCGCTGCAGTACAGCTTGCCGGCCTTGATCACGCCCGTCGCTTCGGTCACTTTGCAGGTACAATTCGGGCAGTTGCACTTTTGAGCATCGGCCATGGTAAAACTCCTTGATACTCGTTGTCCTGAATCCTTTATCGACTCTTGTAACACTGTAGGCCAGTAAATGGAAGATATCAAGCAAATTATCAGTCCAATTTGGTATAACGATACTACGGAGTATAACATGCGGGGGTTCGTTTTGGCCGGTATTACCGTTCTTTTGGTTCTGGTGACATCCGCCGTCGCGGCGGACGCGCCGCCTGGCGACCTCGCCGTCGGTCTGTCGGTGGTCAACGCTCACCGCCTCGGCGTCAACCTCGGCGCCATGATCGTTCTCGGCGGCTGGGCGGCGCTCAACATCCTCGTCGGCGTCGTCTATTCGTTTCGCACCAGCGGCTCCGTCCGAGCGTTCTTTCAGATGACCGCGCTGTGGAACGTCGTCAATCTGGTCATTGCGGTCGCCGGCTGGCAGGGGTCGGCGGGCGTCGACCCGGCCGACTTCACCCTGGCGGCGACGGTGGCCGAGGTCCGCTTCATTCAGAACCTGCTGCTGCTGAACGTGGGGCTTGACGTCGCGTACATCGCCGCCGGCGGTTGGATGTCGGCCCATGCCAAAACCCGTGCGACCGCCGCCGACCGCTGGCGCGGCTTCGGTCGCGCCGTGATGCTGCAAGGCGCCTTCTTACTTTGCTTCGATTCCACCCTCGCCGTGCTGCAAGCGGCGAACGACGCCCCGTTGACACTGCTGCTCGACGCCGTCGCCCCGCCGGACGATCCGAAGTCTGGTTCGTAAAAAAATATGGTTGGTTTCACGGACCGTGGTGGTCGCGCCCCTTGCAAGAGAACACTGTCATGACCCGCTATTATCGTTCGTCGGCTCTCGCGTCGTTGGGAATGGCCTTGTTGGTCGCGTCGCTGGCCCCGGCGCCGACCGTGCAGGGTGCGTCAAAGCCGAAGAAGGACGGCGTCGCCGACGTCGTCGGGACGATCTGGACGTTCACTGCCGTCAAAAAGGGCGAGACGGAAACCGGCAAGTTCCGCGTCTACAAGAAAGAGGTTTTCAAGGGCGACCAGAAAGTGGGATACGTCGACCCGAAAGACGACGATGAAACGAAGTTGGTGATCGACGGCTTTCCGAAACTCAACGGAACGTCGATCCTCCGGAAAACCAAGACTAGGCCGGTGAAGTGGACGGGCGACCTCATCCACACCGATGGGTCGAAATGGGAACTGACGGTGGTCGTCAAGGACAAGTAACGCCGACGCCGTTTGGTTGCACGAAACCGCTCTTCGGCTATGACGACCTCCGACCGCCACCCCTTGGCACGGAGGCCCTGTGATGACCCCTCTCGATGCAACCCGTCCCTCGCTGGATGACGACGCAACCTACCAAACCGACGTCGCCGCGCTGCGCGACGTACCGGCCGTACTCGTCCACGACTGGCTGACCGGCATGCGCGGCGGCGAGAAGGTGCTCGAGGTTTTCGCCGAACTGTTGCCCGCCGCGCCGCTGTATACGTTGGTGCACCAGGTCGGATCGGTGTCGACCGCCATCGAAGCGCACCGGATTGAGACTTCCATCCTGCAACTGCTGCCGGGGGCGATCCGCCGGTATCGTCAGTTTCTTCCGCTGATGCCGTTGGTGGTCGACCGTTGGCGGCTGCCGCCGTGTCGGCTGGTCGTCAGCGACAGTTCGTGCGTGGCGAAGAGCGTCAAACCGCCCGCCGGCGCCCGACACGCCGCGTACCTCCATTCGCCCATGCGGTACATCTACGACCGCTACGACGACTACTTCGCGCCGGGCCGGGCCGGCTGGGCGACCCGCACCGCGATGGCGCTGTTGCGCCGCCCGCTGCAACGCTGGGACCGCGCGACGACCAGCCGGGCGCACGCGCTGGCGGCCAATTCGCGGTTCGTCGCCCGCCGCATCGCCGCCGTCTACGATCGGCCCGCGGCCGTGCTGCCGCCGCCGGTCGACGTCAACCGCTTCGCCTCGGCGGGAAGCACGCCGCAAGACTATTACCTCGTGACGTCGGCCCTAGTGCCGTACAAGAACGTCGAAACCGCCGTCGAGGCGTTCCGCCTCTTGCCCGACCGCCGACTGGTGGTGGCCGGCTCGGGGCCGTTGTTCGACCGCTTGAAGGCCGCCGCGCCGCCGAACGTCGAACTGCGCGGCTGGGTGGACGACGCCGAGGTGGTCGCGTTGGCGGCCGGCTGCCGCGCGTTCGTGATGACCAGCGTGGAAGACTTCGGCATCGCGCCGGTGGAAGCGATGGCGGCCGGCCGGCCGGTCATCGCACTGGGCGAGGGGGGCGTGCTCGATACGGTGCTCGACGTCGACGACGTCAATCCGTTGACACAAGACCCGCGGTGCGCCGCCTTCGGTCCGACGGGGATCTTCTACGCCGCCGACGCGCCGGCGTCATTGGCCGACGGCGTCCGCCGGTTCGAGGCCGTCGAACACCGGTTCGCGCCCGACCGTCTGACGGCTTGGGCCGACCGGTTCAACCGCCCCGGCTTCAAACGCCGCGCCGCGCGTTGGCTGACCCAAGTGCTGGCCGGCGCCGACGAAAACACGCTGGCGGCCGACCCGCCGACGTAGTGCGGGTCTTAGATATTCGAGGAGTCGGACTTCCAGCGAGTCTTTCTGATTTCGACCTTCTCTTTGGGCTTTACCATTACTTCGTGGACCAACAACAACCGCCCGCGCCATAGGAGATGTTCCGTATCGTCAATGTCGTCCAGCGACGTCAGATGCCGCCCGTCCCGGTAAGCCTTCACCTCCGAGTGCGGGTAGTCCATCTCCGAGGGCGCGTGGGCGACTTTATACTCGTCGGGAGGAACGCCGGGAGGAATGCGGCCCACTTGGAATCCGACGACGCCCCAGTCCCGGAAGTATGAATGGCTTTTGATGTTGAATCGCAGCCATTCCGGATGACAGTATTTACTTCGACCCACGGATATGTCCGGTAGTTCCACCGCGGCGACGGTAAGCGGCGCGTCCGGATCGTTCCAAATGCTTTTCGGCACTCGGCGATAGAGGTATTCGTCCGAAGTGAAAACATCGTCGACGGGTCGATCGCCGGCGAACAGCTCGGCGGGCGGTTCGGGCTTCATTCCAGATGCGACCTCGCAGCCTTCACGAATTCGTCGTATCCGACGCCGTCGGGTTCCACGCGCGTCACCGACGGTGAGTTCCGGCCGTTCATGAAAAGGGCGTTCACTGTGCCGGTGTTGCGAAACTCCAAGTAGACGGAACGATCACCGTGATGGTACGTGAACCCGACGCCCCCAACGACGGACGGATCGACGTCGTCGGGAAGTAAGTCCGATTTCTCCAACGAATTCAAATACTGCTGCGCCGACCGGAAAGCTACGAGGGAAGGCGGGGCGGCCTTGTAGCCGTCCCAGCCTTGCATAAGACCGGCGAAGGACGCCAATCGTCGCAGTTGTAGTATTTTGGTTCTCTTTACCAGCGAAGTGCTTTCACTCCAAAGGGTATCATTGGTCATCTCCGACACATATTCCGCGCTAATCCAAGCTCTGGCCTGTGCGACGCGGTCGCGCAATTCAGTAAGACCGGAAATCGATCTACCGTGTTCTTCAAGGAAGTCGAACACTTTATCGAAACGTTCGATGCCGTCGATCATTGCCGCCAAACTTGTGTTCGTTACGCGATGGAAGTCGGGCGAGAACGGCACTCCATCACCGTACTCTTCCAATTGGTTAGTAATGTGGCTGAAAATCAGTTCGAGCAGCAGACTAACTTTCGTTATGATGGTTTGGGTTGCGACGGCCAATTCATCAACGTCGCCTATGAGTCTCGATGTTGATCGAACGTGCTCTACGAGCTCGGCGATGATAGGATTGAAAGATCTTTCAAAGACACGCAGAGTTTCCGCGTCTCGCGCTGCAACGGCTTCCATGTCGACTTCCTTTCCACCGTGCAGGACGGCGTCAAAGCCGCCCCGCCGCAGCCTAGACAGGCGACCACCACTTGCTTATCGCCGTAACTCGATTTCTATTCTTAGGTTGCTTTCACGTCAATCCGATTGATTCTTCCGTCCGGCGTTCATGTTCCATAGACCGCGGCCTCTTGGGCGAGAGGTATGGCCTGGGTGCCGTTTCACGCCGCGTCGATCGTCAGGAGGTGGTGCGACAGCGTTTCGTAGCCGGTCGGGGTGATGAGGTAGTTGTGTTCGTAGCGGACGCCGCCGACGCCTTCCAGGTATTGGCCCGGTTCCAGCGTCACCACGTCGCCGACGACGAGGTCGTCGGTGCTTTCGGGGACGATGTAGGGGGCGTCGGGATGACCCAGGCCGAGGCCGTGGCCGAGGTGCGATTTGAAGGCGTCGGCCATGCCGCGGGCGGCGAAGTATCCGCGGCCGGCGGCGTCGATCGCGCGGCACGACGCCCCCGGCTTCAGCAGCTTCTCGGCGGCGGCCAGCGCCTCCAAACTGGCGGCGGCGAGGTCGCGCTGGGCCGAGGTCGGCGGGCCGCCGCAGGCGAAGGTGTTCGCCACGTCGCCACGGTAGCCCTGCACGACCACCGAGAAGTCGAGCAACACCAAGTCGCCCGGTTCGATCACCCGTTTCGACGGCGGCCCGCCCTTGGTTTCACACCGCGGGCCAGACACGAAGTCGCCGTAGATCTCGGCCTGTTCGCCGTGGGCTTCCAGAGCGGCGAGCTGAATCAACTCGAACGCTTGCAGTTCGGTCATGCCGGGCTTCAGTTCGCGGCGGGCGGCCTCCATGCCGGTCGAAATGGCGGCCAGCGACGCGCGGATCGCGGCGACTTCGTCGGCGTCTTTCGCCCGCTGCAACCGATGCAGCGTCGGCTCGACGTCGGTGAGGGTCAATCGGCCGCGCGGCTCGCGCAGTTGGCGGAAAAGGCCGGTCGGCAGTCGCGACGGTTCGTAGCCGAAATGGACGCCGGGGCAGTGCGCCGCCATGTAGGCGTGGACGGCGGCCATCAGAACTTCGCTGCGCGGGCCGGCGGACGTCTTACCTTGATACCACGTCGCGGTTTCGACGCGATCGACGTGCGCCTGCTCGGCGAACATCTTACACATGTTGTCGACGACGAGGGTGGAGGAACCGTCGCGCCCCAGGATTAAGACGGCCTGCGAGTGAACCGCGCGAAACACGAACGGCGACGGATAGTAGCCGCACAGGTACGTCAAATGGCGGGGGGCGACGACGACGATCCAGTCGGGGGTTTCGCCGAGCGAATCCCAAAGGCGGCGGCGGCGGGCTTTGCATCCATCGGCGGTGATCATTCGTCGTTCCCTGGGAAAGAGCGGGGCCGCGAACCACGTCGGGCCGCGCGAAAACCTTTCTACTCAGTCGTCGGCCGGCGGCCTACTTCGTCGATCCCTTTTCAGTGGCTTGATACAGCTTGCGCAGCACCTCGCTGACGACCACCGCCGGCACGTCGCCAAGCCGCAGTTTCGCCGGCCCCTTGTCGTTCCAGGAATAGTAGCTGGCGGTTTGGTCGCCGAGCAGGAACGCCACCGACTCGATCGACTGTTCGTCGGCCTCTTGCATGGCGCCGATCGGAATGCCGGGGTCGAAGTTCACGACCGCCGTCACGCCGGCGGCGTAGAAGAATTTCGTGTACCAGTGGAACATGCCGCCGTCCTGCGGCTGGCCGCGAACCCAGCCGCCGCGGTCGACGACGCTGACCAGAACGATGCCGGCGACCTTAGTCGCGGCGAACCGCTTGATTTCCACGGCGTCGACTTCGCCCGGCTCCAGCACGTAGGTCGGCCGGCCGAGCTGTGGGAAGGGCGGAATGATTTCGTAGTCGCCGAAGACGCCGCCCCACCGCTCGCGGTCGGGTTCGGAAAGCTCCATCGGGTGAAGGATGCCGACGCCCTCGGCCGCCGTCGGCAGGCTCACCGGTTCGTCGGCGACGTCGGAAAACTCTTGTTCGTCGGTGACGCGGAACGCCGTCAGCATTTTACCGGCGGGATCGTAAGCGCCCCACAGCAGCCGCCGCGCGAGGTGAGTCATCAGCGGATGCTTGACCAGCAGCAGTTCAAAGTCGGCGGTCTTCCAGCGACGGCCGGACGTCATTGCCTGTTCCAACCGTTCAGACTGCGTCTTCAACATTTCGCGTAAGGTCTTTTTCAGCAGCTTCCAATCCTCGACCGCCTCGGCCGACTTCGCGGGGTCGTCTTTCGCGGTGGGCTTCGGCAGGTCGGTCTTATATTTGCCGGCTTCGTCGCGCACCTGCGGTTTCAGATCGGAACCGAGACGGAACGTGAACTGACGCGGGCCGAAGTCGAACGTGCGTCGGCCGCGCTCGTCCAGCCCGCAGTCTGGGACGATGCGGTCTTCCAATTCGGCGCGGGTCAACCCCTTCTCCACGGCGATCGCTTCAATGAACGCGGCGGCCTTGGTTTTCAGTCCTTTGAATTTCACTTTTTCCGCGATCGACGAAAGTTGCATAAGCGCGGCGTCCGACCCGATGGCGCGCAGGCATTCCAGACCGACCACTGCCCGCGCGTGCTGGCTTTCCCCCGGCCAGTTGCGGATGTACGGCGTCAGCCGCAGCGCCGCGCCGTCGCCCCCCAGCGCTCCCACCGACCGCAAACACCAGTTTTCCTTGGATTCGGAGCCGGCCTCCTGCCACGACTCGAAGAGATGCCAGGCGAAGCCGTCGACGCTGGCCCGCTGGGCGTTCGCGCGCACCCATTCGACCAACGGGTCGCGCTCTTCGTCGGCCTTCACCGTCGAAAGAACCGCCACCAGCGTCTCCAACTGCTCGTCGGCCAACCGTCGCCCGCCGACGAGCACCGGCGGCAGCAGCGCCGCGTCGAGCCAGCTCGGCTTGTTTTTCTTCTTACGCCACGCCTGCAGCGTCTTTTCGTGCATGCGCACTAAGACGGCCAGTTCCGTCGGCGTGGCGGCGTCGTCGAGCGGTTCGTAGTTTTTTTCTTCGCGTTCTAGCACTTCCCGACGAATGAAATCGGCGACCTCGGCCGGCTGCGATTCAGCCAGCTTGGCGATAAGGTCGCCGTCGCCCAGCCGTTTGCGGTCGCGCAGGTACGCCAGCGCGGCGTCGGCGAGTTTCCCCTTCCCCGTCGCCGTCGGCATCAAACCGGCGATCGCCGTACCGACTTCCGTATCCAGCCACTTCCGCGCATGGGCCCCGTCCTTAGCGTTCATTTTCAGATCGAGCATCACCGGAGCGACGGCCGGCGTCTTTACGCACGCCAACACTTCCAACAGTTCGCCGCACCGCTCCTTTTGTTGCGCGCCGACGATCAGATCGCGAATCTTAGAAAGGTCGGCGGCTTCAGTGTGAGCGATCCAACCGCGGACGTCGTCGGCGTCGGTAAGGACCAGTTCATACGTGCGGAACGCCGCCCGGACCGCGTCGGCGCTCTCCAGGCCGAAGACGATCCCCGCCCCGACGTGCGTCGCCACGGGCGGCCCGCCGGCGGTCGAGCTTTTACTCCACGACGCGACGATCGACTCGATTTCCCGATACGCGCCCAGCAGCGCCAGCAACTGCGTTCGGAACCTCGGCTGGACATGGTAAGGGGGCGTGGTTTGCCACGACTCGTTGGGATCGAAGTCGGCTTGCAGCCGTTCCCTGAGTCGCGCGAACTCGTCGTTCGACAGATAAACGAGCACCCTTTGAAGGACGTTCAGACGAAAATTTGGATAGTAGTGGATGGGCGATTCATTGATGCGGGCGATTTCCGCGAAATACTCGATGAGCTCGTCGGCAGGCAGCGCCGAGGCGACGGCGCTCCAAAACTCCGGCGGGATGCCGCGCCGGCTTGGCAGCGCCAACAACGGCGAACCGCGGTCGAGACCGCCGGCGAAGGTTTGTTGATCCAAATGCGCGGTCAGTTTCTCATGAGTATATACTTGATCTGAAATACTGGTCATCCAAGCGACGACCGTAAGCCAGAATTCCGCCTCAGCCGGCGTCATGACAGGCGGCACGCGGCATTTTTCCAAAGGCCATTCCCAAAGATACGTCGGCGTCTTCAGCTTCCGAAGCCGTTCGAGACACGCCTCTTTGTCGAACGGTGGCGGTTCCGGCCTGGGCAGCGGCGTCCGCGGGCGCCAGGTCGCCAAATGCCACGCCCACGGTTCGAGGTCGATACGGTCGGCGACCTCTCTGTTCACTCCCCCCGTCTTTTCGACGGCCGGCTCGGCGGTGGTGGTGGATGCTTTCTTACGGGCCATGAGAAACCGACTCCGTCGAAAAGGAGGATGGTCGCCGTCGCTCGTAGACGATTTAGGAAGTCGACCGAGCGTGGGGCCAGTGGCGCCAAGAACCGTTCGGCGCGACGTGGTCGCGGCGCCGGCCGGTTCGCTACCATACGTGCGACGGAATTGGTTTTGGCGTCAGGCGGGGGGTGGTTTCGGTGGACGGTTTCTTAGTCGGGGCGTGGCTGCCCACCCCCGTGGCGGCGGCGGTGGCGATTGTTCTTCTGGGCCTCGTGGCGATGGCGCTGTTCGGCGGCGGCAATGATCCGCGCGACCTCTCGCGCCGAGGAGGGATGGCCGGCTTGGCGGTCGCGGCGGGCTTGGCGTTCGCCTACGCGCAGACGACGCTGCCACCGCTGGTCCTGCGGGACGGTCGCACCGCGATTCCCAAACGGCCCGAGCCGCCGGTCGACTGGCGGCTGCTGTCGACCGCCAACGGCAAGCGGGTGGACCTGTCCGATCTCAACGGCAAGGTGTTGTTCATCAACCAATGGGCGACGTGGTGCAAGCCGTGCGTCCAGGAAATGCCGTCGCTGCAACGGCTTTCCGAGTTGTTGAAGGAGACGCCCGACGTGGCGTTCCTGTTCGTGCTGCAAGGGGACGAACCGAGCAACGCCGCCGAATTCATGCGGACCAACGGTCTTAGTCTGCCGGTCTATCTGCCGATGGACCCGCCGCCGCGCGAGTTGGAAGCGCGGGCGCTGCCGAACACGGTGATTCTCGGCAAAGACCGCCGCGTTCGACTGAAATTGGCGGGGGCGGAAGACTGGGCGCAGTCGAAGTACGTGGCGATGTTGAAGTCGCTGGCGGCGGAACCGGCGCCGGAGCAGCCGAAGGCTGTCGTTCGCCCGGCCGCCCCCGCGGCGCCGGTGGTCGTGGAACCCAAACCTGCGCCGAGCGACTTGTAAGACCGATTCGACGGACGGCGTCTTACATGCGGAAGTTGAGCGTCTGCTGGATGTAGCGTTTCGCGCGCCAGAAAATCGACTTCCAGCCGATGTCGATGCGGGCGATGCCGCGAACGTTCGGGGTCATCGTACCGTCCAAATTCTCGATCGGCACTTGGACGGCGAACGATTTGAACATCGGGACTTCCTGTTGGGCCTGCTCGTCGGTCTCGGTTTGCACTTCGCCACCGGCCTTGTTGGACAACGCTTGCGGCAGATCGGCGATCGGCGTGCTGGAAATCTGCGTGATCCGCGATTCGATGATCGGCCCGACGTGGCCGTATAGTTTGATCCACGCCGTCTGACCGATGCCGACGAGCGACATCTGCGTGTTCTCGACGACGAGGTACGCCTGCAGATTCTTAATGTCGCCGATTTCGCAAAAGCGGTCGCCCGCCTTCAGCGTTTTGCCGAGTTCCTTTTTCTTCGGCGGCGTGAACACGTCGCCCTGCACGCCGGAGGGAACCGTGACGTCGAGCTTCGCCATGTGTTCGCGCAACAGGTTGATCTCTTGGTACTTGGCCGACGCCAACTGCGTCATCTGCTGGGCGCGGGCGAAGTCGCGCTGCGACTGGTACGCCTTGGCGGCGTCTTGGTTCTGCCGATACTCCAGGAGCAGTTCTTCGAGTTCCTTGCTCATCTTCGGATCGTACAGCCGGGCGAGCAGCGTGCCGGAACCGACGCGGTCGCGGTCGACGACGTTCAGTTCCTGAAGGATTCCCTGCTGCGGCACGTAGACGGTGTGGCCGTCGCGCACCTGCAACATCATCGGCACGTCGATCCACATCGGCAGCGGCATGAACAACACCAGCGCGACCACGGCGACCGCCAACGGAATCGAGGTCGCCATCCGCGTCTTATTCACTTTGAGACCCCTCCAACGGTTGCGCAGGTTCTTCTGCATTTGGTAGACGGGAAGGACGGCCAATGGAATGAGCGACGCCACGGCGAGGATCTTACTGATCATCGCCAGCTTGTACGGCTTCAGGAAGGTGTACATGAACAGCAGAATGCCGAACGTCACCACCCAGCGGTACAGGTAGGCGGTGACGGCGTACGCCGCGAAGAACCAGCGGTTGCGCTTCGGCAGGTAAGGGTCGGGGTTCACTTCCGTGCCGAGGAAGCATTTGCCGGCCACGTTGCCCAGGTAGGTGTTCGACCGTTCCCGCAGGTTCGGGATTTCGAGAAAGTCCGACAGGATGTAATAGCCGTCGAACCGCAGCAGCGGGTTGCCGTTGAAGAAGACCGTGCTGACGCTGCAGACGAAGACGATCGACAGCGACAGCGTATTGAGAAGTCCCGGCTCTGTGTTCCACCAGATCCAGAAGAAGATGCCGGAAAGAATCAGTTCGATGTAGATGCCGGCCGCCCCGATGACCACGCGGTGCCATTTGTTCGGCAGCATCCAGGCGTCGGTGACGTTGCAATAGAGCGCGGGCGTGAACACGAGCAGCAGGAAGCCCATTTCATGCACTTCGCCGCCGAACTTCTTA
>JBOFFD010000225.1:0-1678 GCA_051648425.1 Planctomycetia bacterium | reverse complement strand
CCTTGGACTGTCAGGCAATTGGCAGCGGTACCGCGCCGACCATTCGTGGGGCGACGTGGTGAAGCGGGCGGCGGCGGGCGGGGTCGTCGAATCATTCATTCTGCTGCGGACGCTGGGGCCGGCGCCGCTCGAATCGGGCCGGGCGGCGTTTGGGTTGGCGCTGCTGGCGGCGGCCGTCGCGGCGTGGGCGGCCGACGCCCGCCGGCCGCCGCCGCGCGAACTGAATCCGTGGCTGACGCCGTTGTGGGTGATGGTTTTCTGGGTCTTCTTCGCCTGGTACACGCCGATCGCGGCGGGCGACCGCTTTTTGCTGCCGCTGTTGCCACCACTTCTGCTGGCGGCGGCCGACGGCCTCGTCCGCACCGCCGTCGTGGCGGCAGGCGGCCGGCGGGCACCCATGGTGGTGGTCGGCGTTTCACTGGGACTGGCGGCGGCCGTCTTAAGCGGAACGCTACTCTGGTGGAACGATTGGGAAGCGTACTTCCCCCGGTGATATTACTCCGTCGTGAACTGATAGACGCAGGTGTGACGGTAGGCGAAGCCCGGCTTGACGATGGTGGTCGGGAACGACGGTTGGTTGACCGAGTCGGGGAAATGCTGGGTTTCCAAGCAGACGGCGCTGCGCTGCGGGTACTTCTTCCCTGCCTTGCCTTCCTGACCAAAGAGATAGTTGCCGGTGTAGAACTGAAGGCCGGGCTGGGTGGTTAAGACGGTGAGGGTGCGGCCGCTTCCGGGGTCGCGCAGTTTGGCGGCGAGGGTCGGCTCGGCTTGGCGGGGGCGTAAGACGAAATTGTGATCGTAGCCCAGCGCCGCCGTCGGAATGAGCCTTTCGATACGGTCGCCGATGCGCGTGGGGCGGGTGAAATCGACCGGCGCGCCGGAGACTTCGTCGATTTTGCCGGTCGGAATGGAAGCGTCGTTCATCGGCGTGTACTGGTCGGCTTCGATGGTAAGAACGTGGTCTAAGACGGTCGGCGAGCCGGCGCCGGCCAGGTTGAAGTAACTGTGGTTGGTGATGTTCACCGGGGTCGGTTTGTCGGTCTCGGCGGCGAACTCGATCCACAACGAGCCGTCGACGGCTAGGCTGTAGACGACGGCGGCCGTCAGTCGGCCGGGGTAGCCTTCCTCGCCATCGGGGCTGGCGTAGGTGAAGCGGACCGCCGGGCCGTGGTCGGTCTTCGTCTTCTCGGCGTTCCAAACGACCTTGTCGAAGCTGCGCTTGGCGCCGCCGTGCAGGTGGTTCGGCCCGTTGTTGACGGCCAACTCATATGTTTTGCCGTCGAGCGTGAACTTGCCGCCGGCGATGCGGTTGCAGACGCGGCCGGTGGTCGTGCCGAAGTACTGGTTGAGGTCGGACTGGTAGCCGGCGGCGTCGTCGAAGCCGAGGACGACGTCGGCGGTCTTGCCGGCGCGGTCGGGGAATTCGACGGACTGAACGGAGGCGCCCAAGGTGACGAGCCGAACGCGGACGGTGCCGTTTTCGAGGACGTAGGCGTGGACGGGGGAGCCGTCGGCGGCGGTGCCGAAGGGGGCCGGGCCGTCGGCCTCGGCGGCGATTGCGGAGCGGGCGGCGAGGGCGAGGGTCATGAGCGCGGCGCTCCGGAGGCGGTGGAAACGAAGCATGGGTTTGTCCTAGCTGCGAAAGGAGGTGAAGGAGGAGTTTTAGAAGTGAGGGCAT
>JBOFFD010000224.1:0-1730 GCA_051648425.1 Planctomycetia bacterium | reverse complement strand
TTGATCCATGCGAGGCGCCGAACGTGCTGCCCGGCTCCGACATCGTCGAGCCGGGCGACTGTGAATTCTACCTGCTCGGCCGGTTGGAAAGCCACTGCCCGGTCGACTTCCGCAGTCCGATCCGCACCGACGCCGGCCGCATCGAGCAGTATAAGAAACAACTGTCCGCCCCGCTCCTGGGGCCGGTCGGTTACAGCGAAGGCCCGTAAGACGGCGTGGGGCGGCGGGTCGAACGGTCGTTGAAACGGAGCCGGTGATGGCGCGGAGAATGAAACGGATTCTTAAGTCGATCGCGGCGACCGCGGCGGCGGCGGCCCTCGTCGGCTGCCAGGCGCCGAACGTGACCGGTCATTCGGTGTTCGGCGGCTCGACCAAGGTCTCGGCGGCGAAGCCCGTCGGCGGACTTCCCGCGAAGGAAACCGCCGAAGTTCGGTTGACGATGGCCCGCGGACTGGAAGCCGAGGGCCTGTACGCCGAGGCGGCGGCTCAGTACCTGGGCGTCCGCGAGGCCGAACCCGACCGTAAGGTGGCGGCCCGGCTGGCGGTGATCTACGACCGGCTTGGTGAGACGGCGCTGGCGGAAACCGAGTTCACCCGCGCGAAAATCGAACAGCCCGACGACGTCGATGTGTTGAGCGACTTCGGCGTCTTTGAATTGCGGCGCGGCCGACTGGACGAAGCCGAGCGCTGCTTCACCGACGTGGTGCGCCGCAAGCCGAACCACGACCGCGGCTGGATCAATTTGGGCGTGACGCGGGCGCGGGCCGGCCGATCGACCGACAGCCTGCAAGCCTTTCAGAAAGTGTTGACCCCGGCGGAAGCCCACTGCAACGTCGCGGCGGTGGCGGCCTCGCAAGACAAGCTGGCGGAGGCGGTCGCCTCGTACCGTGCGGCGCTGGCGCTGAACCCGGAATCGACCGTCGCCCGCATGGGGTTGGACGCGCTGGCGGCCGCGATCGAAACGCCGCCCGCCGCCGCGCCCTCTGCGATTAAGATTCCGGTCGCCGTCGCGGCGCTGCCGAGTAAGACGGACTTCGAACCGCCGACGACCTATTCGATGCCGCCGGTTGCGGTGCAGCAGGCGGCGCCCGCGCCCAGTCTGAAAATCCCGACGTCGACCGTCGCCTCCCCAACGCGCCCAGCCCCGCTCGCCGACGTTCCAACGCGCCCAGCGCCGCTCGCCGACGTTCCGCTGCTGTCCGCGCCGGTCGCCGCCGTTCCGTCGCTCCCTGAGCCGGTCGCCCCCGTCGTCACGGCGAAGCAGGCCGCCTTGGCGGTCGCAACGACGCCGGCGTCGATCCGCCCGTCGCGGGCGGTTCCGGAAAGGAAACGGGTCGAGTTGCCGCCGCCATTACAGAAGGCGGCCGAGCCGGAATGGACGCCGCTCGTGGAAGCCGCCCCAGCGGCCGGAACCGTAACGGCGGCGAAGGCGCCGCCCGCCGGCGCCCGTTCCAAGGTAGCGGCCCGCTCATCGGCCAACGTGTTGGTCGACGAAGAGACCTGGCGCCCGGCCGCCAAGCCGTCGGCCTTCGCCCCGCTGGCGAACTAAGAGCCGCAGGTCCAAGAGTCTAAGACCCGATCGCTCGTCACACTTCCTTGCCGGTGTACAGTTTCGCCACCCATTCGCCGTAGCCGTTGTACGGCTTGGTGGGGAACTGCTCGCGGGTGTCGATCATCCATTCCGTCTTTTGCGACCAGCGCGGATGGTCGACCGCCGGGTCGACGTTGGC
>JBOFFD010000223.1:0-2064 GCA_051648425.1 Planctomycetia bacterium | reverse complement strand
CGACGTCCTCCACCGGCCAGCCGTTGAGTTTCGCGCGGACGGCGAGCCGCCGCAGCACTTCGAGCGTCTCGTCGGAATAGCCGCGCGGATCATCATGGCCGTCGATCACGATGCGCCTCCCATTCTTGAATCCCACCGGACGCGGAATAATTATAGGAGAGTCGATGAAGTCCGGAAGTTAGATGCTTACATCCATGCCGGCGTAATATGGGATGGAAGGAACGGGGATTTACTCGTTAAGACAGCAGTTGGAGCAGAGAATGGGAATTGTTGGTTCGACCAAGACGGAACTTCTGTTCAATACTTTTCAAAAGGCGCGTTTCATCGACTCTGGCTGCCAAAGTACGTCGGCCCAAAAGCCGATTTCCCGCGGGCTACACGGTTGATCGCGGGGCGATTCTTAGACGACACCGACGGACTGGTCGAACTGGATCCGGACGAACTGATCAAGTATCGCGACGCCTACCGTAAAGCGTGGCTGTCTTGGCAGGGACTGCCCGACGATCCGGCGGCCCAGCCGTGAGTTGACTTTTCGGCGAGCGGCGTCGGATTCCCTGTCAGTCGGCCGTCAGCCAGGCGACGACGGCGGCGGGGTCGGCTTCGGCGGGGGTCTTCAGGGCGTCGGGGGCTTCGGCGCACTTCCAGACGTTTTGCAGGAATTCGACGCCCGGCTTGCCGTCCTTCGGCGGGACGCCGAAGGCGTACACCGCTTCCGGCGCGGCCGCGGCGGCCAAGCCGACGAGGTCGCCGTACTTCAGCGCGCACGGCAGCAACATGGGGTCGCCGGGCGAAGTCACTGTCGTGAACGAGAAGCCGGCGAAGTCGGCGGCCGTCTTCCGCACCATCGGGCCGGCGGCGACCTTCGCCAGCATCGTCCAAACGCCGGCCGGCCCGAAGCCGGCCAAGTCGACCGTCTTCGCGTTGTAGCTGAACTTGGCCACGCCGGCGGCCGTCAGCAGGTCGCGGACGCGGTTGGCCAACGTCGCGCGGTTGTAGCAGAGGTTGTAGACGATGTTGCGGGGGTTTTCCGCCGGGGCGGGGGTGACGCCGTCGGCGGGATGGAACTCGCCGGTGAGGTAGACGTCGACCGCGAAGACGCCGACCTTCTTCGCCAACAGCGAGGTCAAGAGGGCGGCCGGCTCGCCGGTCTTGGCGTCGATCAGCGCGGCGTGGCCGTCGAGGTCGCTGATGACGACCATCGCGCCGTTCCAGCCGGCGGGCAGGTAGACGGCGGCGGGGATCGCTTCCGAACGGCCCAGCCCGGGGACCGGCTTGCGGCCGATCACCAGGCGGTCGACGGTGTAAGCCACCTCGCCGACATTGCCGGAGAGCTTGCCTTTGTCGAACAGTTCCAGCTCGGTCGGCAGCGGGAACTTGTCGACGACCATCGCCTTGAGGGCGGTCGAGACGACCCGCTTGTACTTGCCGGCCGACTTGGCGTCGGTGGGCGTCAACTTCGCCATGAGCGCTTGGTCGGCGGCGGTCCACTTCTTCCGCAGTTCGGCGGCCGACAGCGCGTCCTTCGGCATCGGGTGTTCGGCGTTCCAGACGCTGAGTTCCTTCGGCGGGACGGGGTCGATCGCCTTTTCCTTCGTCGAGGCGGCGCCGGCCGCCAGGTGCTGGTTGAAGAAGGCGTAAACGTCTTCGCGGGTGACTTGGTTGTAGTTGTGGTCGAACTTGGGATAGACCTTGCCGAAGACGTTGGCGGGGGCGCCGAGCATGGTGTAGAGCGTCTTCAATTCCGGCAGGCCGCGGGTCTCGAAGTGCAGGGTCCAGTCGTTGGCGCCGATGATGGCGTTGGGCTTGGGAGCGTAGGCGGCGGCGAACTCGATGTTGGTGGAGTCGATGCGCAACAGCGGGCAGTTTTCGCAGGTGCAGCCGCCCTGCATGCCGGTGGAAACCATGACGATGGGGGCGGCGGCGGCGGGGCGGGAGTCGACGGTCGTTAGAAGGAAGGTCTGGGTGCCGCCGCCGCTGGAGCCGGTGACGCCGATGCGGGCGGGGTCGACGTCGGGCAGGCTTTCCAGGAAGTCGAGGGCGCGGATGCTGTTCCAGGTTTGCAGG
>JBOFFD010000222.1:0-4993 GCA_051648425.1 Planctomycetia bacterium | reverse complement strand
CCTTTTCCTTGCCAGTCAGCCGTCGAAGATCGGACGCGCCGCTGAGGAAAGCGGCGGCTAACAAGATTTTTTTGCCTGCCCCAGTGGCGCACCCAGATCAACACTCGCACGCTTCGCCGCAGCAGGAAAGGTCGTCCAGGTACATGCCGGTCGTTCGGTATTCGTCGAGCGGCGTAAAGTCCTCGATTCCCAGCCGCTGGGCGACGGCGCGGGCCACCACCGGGAAGCGCTGGCGGAACTTGTAGATGAAACAGAAGACCATGGCGTCGTGACGGACCGCCGGTCCGCAGACGAAGAGGCCGGGGCTGCGGGTCGATTCGTCGTCGAGGGTGAGTTCTGGGAAGCCGTCGGGACGAAGGTCGAAATGCTCGTCGACGAGCGACAGGCCGCCGTGGAAGCCGACGGCCAGGATCGGCGGGTTCCGGCAGGTCCACCGGCCGCCGGCCGCGCCGCGCAGCGTGTAGCCGAGCCAATCCTTCTCGACCGCCGCCACCCGTTCGCCGCCGATCAACTCCAACCGGCCGGTTTCCAACGCCGCCTCCAACCGAGTCCGCGTATAGGGAGACACCGCGACGCTGGGGTCGGGGTCGTCGTCGTTCCAGAGGGCTTTCTCGGCCAACACGCGCACGGTCCGCCCGGCGGCCGTCAGCGCCACGGCAGCGTCGAGCGCGCTTTCGAAGCCGCCGACGATCGTCGCCGAACCGGACGGCAGCTCGGCGTACGAACCGAGGGTGGCGGTCGAGCGGCAATGCTCGGCGCCCGGAAACGGATCGAGCAGGGGGTATTGGAACTCGCCGGCGGCCCAGATCACGAAACGGGCGGCGACCGGCCCGCAACCGGTGGTTAGAAGGAAATCGTCGGACCGTCGCTCCACCGACCGGACGTCGACCGCCGGCCAGACCGGCAGCTTGTGGAATTTCGCCAACTGCTTCAAATAGGCGGCGTACTGCGCCCCCGTCGGATGCTCGATCTTCAATGTGAAACCGGGCGAACTGCCCGGGCTGACCGAGTTCAGGTCGACCGGGCCGATCAAGTTGCTGGGGAAGGACGGCGTCAGGAACCGGGTCTCCTTCGGCCAACGGTCGAACGAGGCGCCGACTCCCTTTCGATCCAATAGGGCGAAGCCGGTCACGCCCAGCTTCGCCAACGCGACCCCTACTCCGACGCCTGCCGCCCCCGCCCCAACCACCGCCACATTTACGCGAGGCGTCGCGCGGCCCGTCGCCGCGTGATCCCCGTTCGTTTCGTTCCGACCCATCGCCGTCTCCTCTGGACGTTGTCCGTAAAACCAAGTAAAACTTTTATACTTGGTGATACCGCTTGAACAGGGGAACGGTTCAGATGGGTTTCTTGTTTTCTTCCCAGACGACGACCGTCACGGCTCGGTCGACGCCGAAGGACGCGGGTTCCGTCGAAGCCGCCGCCGCGGAATCGTCGGCCCGGTTCGTCGACCAGCCCGCCGACTTGGCCGAAATCTACGACGACCGGTTTTCGTTGGTGGTTTGGAACCGCCCGGTCGACGCCCGCCTGCGGGAGTTTCTGGTTCGGTACGTGCTGCCGCGCGACTTCGAGAAACGACGGCGGTTCACGGCCGCCGAAATCATCGGCGGCAAGTCCGAAGCGGCGCTGCGTTCGCTCGCGCCCGGCGCGGACGGCGGGACCGACGACCGACGGTTTCAAGCCGAGCTGCAACTGCTTTTGGAGATGTACGTCGAGCTGTTCGACGTCGAGGCGGTGGGGCTGCGCGTGGGGGTCGTGACCGACGACATGTGTTCGCGGTTCCATTGCGACCGGGTGACGGTCCGGCTCTTGTGTACGTTCGTCGGACCGGGCACCGACTGGGTCGACGACCGCGACGTCGACCGTCGCTTCCTGGGCCACCGCGCGGGCGATTTCGACGACGAAACTTCGGGCCTGCTGCGTCCCGGCGCGGTGGTGCACCGGCTGCCGGAGTACGCCGTCGGTCTCTTCAAGGGAACGCTCTGGCCCGGCTTCGCCGAGCGCGGGGCGGTGCATCGCTCGCCGAAGGTGTCGCACGACGGCGCGCGCCGGCTGTTCGCATCGATCGACGGCGTCGAATAGACGGAAAGACGGCGCTTCGCCGCCGAACTTGATTCGACGGCGTATGACGTCGTCGTGTTTCATGGAATGCCGCGTTGATCGATTTGGGTTTTCGACCGGAGTGGGACGTGAACGGGGAAACGACGAAGAAAATGAGTTCGACGGAAAAGAACGGCCGCGACGGCCGGCTGCCGGTGACGGTGCTTTCGGGGTTCTTGGGCGCCGGCAAAACCACGGTTCTGAACCACGTCTTACACAACCGCGACGGACTGAAAGTCGCGGTGATCGTCAACGACATGAGCGACGTGAACGTCGACGCGCGGCTGGTGGAGCGCGGCGGCGCCGAGCTGAGCCGGGTCGACGAAAAGCTGGTCGAGATGTCGAACGGCTGCATCTGCTGCACGCTGCGCGAGGACTTGCTGAAGGAAGTTTCGCGGTTGGCGGCCGAGGGGCGGTTCGACTACTTGCTCATTGAATCGACCGGCATTTCGGAACCGCTGCCGGTGGCGGAGACGTTTACTTTCGCCGACGAAAACGGCGTCGGCCTAATGGATTCCGCCCGGCTCGATTCGATGGTCACCGTCGTCGACGCGAAGAACTTCCTCGAAGACTACGGCTCGACCGAGGAGCTGCGCGAGCGGGGTTTGTCGGCGGGCGAGGGGGACGAACGGAACTTGGTGGACCTGCTCGTCGACCAGGTGGAATTCGCCGACGTACTGCTGCTGAACAAGTGCGACCTCGTCACCGAAGCCGAACTGTTGTTCCTTGAAAAAGTGCTGCGGCGGTTGAACCCCGGCGCGGAGATCGTGCGGACGACCCGCGGCGCCACGCCGACGGCGAAGGTGCTGAACACCAACCGTTTCAGCATGGAACAGGCCGAGCGGGCGCCGGGTTGGCTGCGCGAACTGCGCGGCGAACACGTGCCGGAAACCGACGAATACGGCATCTCCAGTTTCGTCTTCCGCGCCCGGCGTCCGTTCCACCCGCAACGGCTGTGGGATCTGGTGCAGGAGCGGGGCTTCAAGGGGGTGCTGCGGTCGAAGGGGTTCGTTTGGCTGGCGACGCGGAACGACGTCTCGGGGCTCTGGTCGCAGGCCGGCCGGGTGTGCAGCCTGGAGCCGGCGGGTTGGTGGTTCGCCCACCTGCCCGAAGACGAGTGGCCCGAAGAAGAATCGGAAGCGATTCTGGCCGACTGGGAGGAGCCGTTCGGCGACCGGCGCATCGAGCTGGTGGTGATCGGCGTCAACCTGGCGAAGACCGATTTGCAGCGAAAACTATTCGACTGTCTGCTCACCGACGAAGAGGTGGAGGCCGGCCCCGACGAGTGGATGATGCTGGACGACCCCTGGCCGGAATGGACGTTGGTCAACCCGGAGGACGAAGACGAAGACGCCGAAGAGGTTGACGACGAGGACGCCGCTTTGAGCGGTTGAACGGATGGGGTTGCTCGATCGGAAGGCGATTCCGTCGGATCGGCCCATACCCGACGGGCCGGCGGCGGCTTACACTGACGTGAACCTTGTCAATCGTCGGGAGTAAGCCGCCGATGATCGATCCGCCCTCGGATCTCAGCCACGATTCTCCATCCGACCCCGCCGACGAACCGGCCGGCTTCAACGAACCGTCGTCGCCCGGCTCGACCGGCGCGTCGAAGGGCGGCACGGCGACCGAGCGCCGGGTCGAAGTGCATTTCGTACCGTCGCTCGTCGACGACGAGCGGCTGCGCGGCGGCTTGGCGGTGGTGGTCGACGTGCTGCGCGCGACCACGACCATCGTCCACGCCTTGGCCGCCGGCTGTCGGGGCGTCTTCCCCGTGGCCGATGTCGACGACGCCCGCCGGCTCGCCGCCAACTACCCGCCGAAGGAACGACTGCTCATGGGCGAACGGCGCGGCCTGCCGCCGCCCGGCTTCGACCTGGGCAACTCGCCGGGGGCCTGCACGCCGACGGTCTGCGCCGGCCGGTGGGCGGTCTGCACCACCACCAACGGCACCGCGGCGATTCTGCACGCGATGCACGCCCGGCGAGTGCTGTTGGGGGCGTTCGTCAACTTCAGCGCGGTCTGCGACGAAGTCCGCCGATCGAGTCTGGCGCTGCACATCGTCTGCGCCGGCTATGACGGCGGCGTGGCGCTGGAAGACGTCCTCTTCGCCGGGGCGATGGTCGACTACCTGGCGGATCACGGCCGACTGGTGTTGAACGACGGGGCGCGGGTCGCCTGGGACGCCCACGAACAGCACGGCCAAGTGCTGCTGGCGGCCTTCAAGTTCAGCGAAGGCGGCCGGCTGCTCATCGACTTGGGGCTTGAGGAAGACCTGCGGACGGCGGCGGCCGTCGACCGCTTCGGCATCGTGCCCGAGGTGCGGCGCGATCCGTTGTGCATCGTGCCGACGAACATTTCCTTCCAAGCCGGCTTCTTCCGCGGCGACAGCGGCCTAACCGGCTGACGCGCTTCTTTGCGTTGGGTCGGGAGGGCCGAAGTAGGGCGCTCCTTGCGTCCCAACGATCCTCGGAATCAGCCGACGCAAATGCCCACCTGCTCATCTGCGCCGTCCACCGCGATTCACGTCCTTCCCAAACGAACACGCCCACGGAAAGACCGTGGGCGTGCGGTGAATCGTCGACCAACCAGCGTTTGCGTCAGGCCAGGATGCCGGTGACCGGCAGGCCCTTCACCAGTTCTCGCGGCTGGTTCAGGTGGTTGTAGACGATGGTTTCGGGGTTGATGCCGACGGCGTTGTAGACGGTGGCCAACAGGTCGTTGGGGTGGACCGGGTTGTCGACCGGGGCGGAAGCGGTTTTGTCGGACTTGCCGTAGACGAGGCCGCGCTGGGCGCCGCCGCCGGCGACGATGCCGGTGTAGCAGTACGGCCAGTGGTCGCGGCCGTCGTCGCTGTTGCCGTTGCCGGAGGTGCTGACGCCCCGCACCGGAC
>JBOFFD010000221.1:0-2344 GCA_051648425.1 Planctomycetia bacterium | reverse complement strand
TGAACGTCGACGGCGTGCCGATGCAATACCCGATCGGCAAGGAAGCGAACTTCCAAGGCATGATCGACTTGATCGCCATGAAGGCCTACTACTTCGACGGCGAGAAGGGCGAAACCGTCCGCACCGAGGAAATCCCGGCTGAACTGGCCGACGAGGCGGCCGACGCCCGTCACCAGATGCTGGAACGGCTGTCGATGTACAGCGACGAAATGACTGAGCTGCTGCTTGATGAAAAGCCGGTACCCGAAGACTTGATCCACGCCGTCGTTCGCAAGGCGACGCTCGCGCAGCAGATCGCGCCGGTGTTCATGGGCACCGCCTATAAGAACAAGGGCGTGCAGGTGCTGCTCGACGCCGTCACGCGCTATCTGCCGTCGCCGCTGGATCGCAACGTCTTCGCCACCGACCTGGATACCAAGGAAGCGGTGAAGCCGAAGGTGCAGTTGCACCCCGACGAAAAGGCCGACATGGTCGGCATGGCGTTCAAACTCGTCGACGACGAGTTCGGCCAACAGTTGACCTACTTCCGCGTCTACCAAGGCACGGTGAAGAAGGGCACGCAGTACACCAACACGCGCACGCGGCGCGAACAGCGCTTCAGCCGTTTGTTCCGCATGCACGCCGACCGCCGCGAGGAAATCGACGTGGGCGAACCGGGCGACATCATCGCCGTCGTCGGCCTCGACTGCGCCTCCGGCGATACGTTCTGCGGCGGCGACCGCGGGTACGCGCTGGAAAGCATCTTCGTCCCCGAGCCGGTCATCTCGTTGGCCGTCGAGGCCGAGAAGCGCGCCGACAGCGAAAAGCTGTCGAAGGCGCTCAGCCGCTTCCAACGCGAAGACCCGACCTTCCGCGTCACCACCGACGCGGAAACCAAGGAAACGATCATCAAGGGGATGGGCGAACTCCACCTTGAAATCTACTTGGAACGGATCAAGCGCGAGTACAACGTCGTGGTCATCGCCGGCGCGCCGAAGGTCAGCTACCGCGAGGCGCCGACCATGACCGCCCAGTTCGACTACAAGCACAAGAAGCAGACCGGCGGTTCCGGCCAGTACGCCCACGTCGTCGGCACGATGTCGGCGATCGAAGGCGGCGAAGAAGAAGGTCAAACCTTCGTCTTCGAGAACAAGGTCACCGGCGGCCGCATTCCCGGCGAGTACATCCCCTCGGTCGAAAAGGGGATGCGCGAAGCCGTGAAGAAGGGGCCGCTGGCCGGGTTTGAAGTGGTCGGCCTGCGGTACACGCTGCAGGACGGTTCCTACCACGACGTCGACTCCTCCGACATGGCGTTCCAGATTTGCTCGCGCGACTGCTTCCGGGAAAACTTCCCGAAGACGAAGCCGGTGCTGTTGGAACCGATCATGAACGTCGAAATCGAAGTGCCGAGCGAGTACCAAGGGCCGGTGCAGGGCGACATCTCGTCCCGCCGCGGCACCATCATGGGAACCGACTCGCGCGAAGGGTTCACCGTGTTGTCGGCCGAAGTGCCGTTGGCCAACATGTTCGGCTACTCGACCGACCTGCGGTCCGCCACGCAAGGCAAGGGAACCTACACGATGGAGTTCGCCAAGTACCAGAAGGTGCCGGGCAACGTCCAGGAAGAAGTCATCAAGGCGCGGGCCGCCGCGAACGTGCGGAAATAACACTTCCCGCGTTTCGGCCGACGACCGTTCCCACCGCGACCTCCGCCCAACCGGCGGGGGTCGCGTCGTTTGGAGACCCTGGTTCCTTCCCTCGCCCTTGGAGTAAGACCGCCGTGCCTCCCGTCGTCGTTTTCGACCAAGCGACTCGCACCTTCGACGGCCGGCGGGCGTTGGTCGATCTTACATGGACGGTTCCCGCCGGCGCGCGGGCGGCCGTCTTAGGACCGAACGGCAGCGGCAAATCCACCCTGCTGCGACTTCTTACCGGCTACCTCTTTCCCACCGACGGAGCCGTGACGGTGCTGGGCGAACGGCTAGGTTGCGTCGACGTGCATGCGTTGCGCCGCCGGATCGGCGTCGTCGACCCCGCCGGCCTCATCGCCGACGACCACCAAATTCGCGCCTGCGACGTCGTCCTTACAGGAATTCGCGGCTGTCTAACCGTCGATTTCTGGGAACCAACCGCGATGCAATACGCCGACGCCTTCCAAGCCTTGGAAAACGTCGGCCTCGGCGACCAGTGCCGCCAACGCTACCGTACCTTGTCCAGCGGCCAGCAGCGGCGCGTCCTACTGGCGCGAGCCTTGGCCAACGACCCGGAACTCTTGGTCCTCGACGAACCGACCGCCGGCCTCGACCTGCCGGCCCGCGAAACCCTGTTGGCCACCCTTGACCAATTGACCGCCGTCCGACCTTCG